>NZ_CBAUBA010000029.1:0-34487 GCF_964796385.1 Aquirufa sp.
TAAAACCAAATATATTTTACTCAATGGACTTTGTGAATAGAGGTTAAAGTTTAGATTTTATTATCGCAATTAAAAACTTTGTACGTAGAACGCTGATTTATACGACTTTAGCAATGATAAATTTTTTCATAAATATTTGAGTGAATCAGATTATATAGTAGATTTACGAATTGTGAAACCAAAATTTTAGTTTAAAGTGGAAGAAAGAGATAGAGAAGAATTATTTTCAAAACGTATCCGAGCTGGTAAAAGAACCTATTTTTTTGATGTTAAGTCAACACGCTCGTTGGATTATTACATTACAATAACAGAAAGTCGACGGCATCAGAAGGAAGATGGATTTGTATACGAAAAGCACAAGATGTTTTTATACAAAGAAGATTTTGACAAGTTTGTTGAAGGTTTGAATGAAACTGTTAGCCACGTTAAAACTGAGCTTATGCCTGATGTTGATTTTAATTCCTTTAAGCGTGAAGAAGATGAATTTGGTAGTACAGATCTTAAGTGGGAATAAGATTTTTCAATAAATACGAAAAAAGCCTCTGAGTAATCAGGGGCTTTTTGATTTTTAGCCGTACTTTTATGGCTTCATTTTTTAATGTAATTATGGGATTAACTTGTGGTATTGTTGGTTTACCTAATGTAGGCAAATCTACGTTGTTTAGTGCTATTTCGTCTAATAAAGCTGAGGCAGCGAATTATCCTTTTTGTACGATTGAGCCGAATGTGGGGATTGTTACTGTTCCTGATGAGCGTTTAAATATCTTAGCTGAATTTGTAAAGCCTAATCGGATTTTGCCAACTGTTATTGAATTTACAGATATCGCCGGTTTGGTGAAAGGGGCATCAACTGGTGCAGGTCTTGGTAATAAGTTTTTAGCCAATATCCGTGAGGTAGATGCCATCATTCATGTGGTTCGTTGTTTTGAAGATGAAAATATTATCCACGTAGAGGGGCGTGTTAATCCGATTTCTGATAAAGAAATCATCGACATGGAATTACAGTTAAAGGATTTAGAATCCGTTGACAAAAAAATACAAAAAATTGAACGTGCGGCTAAGAATGGTGATGCGAAAGCGAAGCAAGAGCTTGCTGCGGTCCAACAATTTAAATCGGCTTTAGAAGCGGGGCGTTCGGCAAGAACGGTTGAGATGGATGCTGAATTACGTGAAACAGCCATAGGAGAGTTGTGTTTATTGACTGACAAGCCTGTGATTTATGTAGCGAATGTGGATGAAGATTCAGTAGCCAAAGGTGGAAATGAACACGTGGAAGCATTGCGTGCCAATGTTCAGGCTGAAGGAGCTGAAGTAATCGTTATTTGTGCGGCCTTGGAAGCTCAAATAGCTGAAATGGAAGAGGAAGAAGAACGTGTTATGTTTTTAAATGAATATGGGTTAACAGAGTCAGGTTTAAGTAAGTTGATCCGTAGTTCATATGCCTTATTGAATCTCATTACCTATTTCACGGCTGGTGTACAAGAAGTTCGTGCTTGGACGATACAAAAAGGTTGGAAGGCACCTCAAGCTGCTGGTGTTATTCATACTGATTTTGAGCGCGGATTTATACGCGCTGAGGTGATTAAAATGGCCGATTATCAAACATATAAAAGTGAGGCTGCTTGTAAAGAAGCAGGCAAGTTGAGTGTGGAAGGTAAAGATTACGTTGTGCACGATGGAGATATCATGCATTTTAGATTCAACGTTTAACGAATTGAGTTGATGCGCTGAAAGCCAATTAACGCGTCGATTCGTGTACCTGGTTTTCTGAAATAAACCAAAATGTCATATTGGTTTTCAGTTTGAGCATAATTCCCTTCCAAGTAATCGGAAGGGTTTTTTGTTTCAAAACGGTAGTTATATATTCCTTGCTTGAGTACTAAATTAGCCTGATACATACCTGATGTAGGATTGTAGGTCATTTTGTTTGTCGCATTTTTTTGATAATTATTAAAGCCGCCTGTTACATAGACGTCTTCGGGCGCTTGATTAGTCGCTTTTAAGTTAAACTGGCAAATGACATAATCTGCGTAGCGCGTGTCATGGACGTTTTCATAATTGCTGATAATGTAATGGCCATTTAAATCCCTTCGTTCTGTGTAGGTATATAATCCTTGTGGAACTTCCACTTGTGTTTTCACGATCGTTTCCGTTTCCTTTTCATCAATGCTAGAAACAAAATTCAATTTTTGTTGCACACTGCGTAAATCAATTAATCGAAATTCATTTCCCGCGAGGACACTATTTTCTTGATTAAAACTCGGGAAACGAATGCTACGATCCATGCTGTTAATCACAGGTTTGGGTAGATTTTTTAAAATGAAATTTGGTTCATTATTTTTACGAACAAAGACACGTAAGTCATCTTCAGACTGAATCATTAAACCATCTGAATACTTGAGGTATAATTGAAGGACCTGGCTAGTTGCCCGGCTTGCATTTGTCTGGCCAAATTGTACGGAGGCAGCTACTTGAATCTCATTTTCTACAATGGAAAAACGTTGCGTCAATACGGTATCTCGTTTATTTCGGTTGGCATAAACCTGGGCGATGTAATTTCCAGAAATACGTACTTTGGGTAACGCAATGTGATAATTCAAATACGGAACTTTCGTGCCCATAGATGATTTAGCGTCTCGCAATGGGATGTCATTAAAATCTTGTAAATACTCAATTTCCGATAGAGAAGAAGGCGTCCAATCGGACTGGCATGAAATAATTCGCAAATAGTACGTATTCGTTTTTAACGACAAATCATCAAAGGATAGAAACCAAGCGTCTTGTTGGCGTAAATCAATGACCGGTTGGCTTTGAATATATTGCTGTGGATCTACATTGCCAACAAATACAGTTTTGATATTTTCGCGGTGGATGGTGCTTTTAATTTGTGCTATGGACACTGGTATAGACAAAAATAAGATACTGAAAATGATTCCAATGCGTTTCATTTTATCCGATAAGCAATTCCCAAGCAGTAGTTGTTTCGTCTAATTTTAACTGCACTTCATTTCGCTTTAACTCCAAATTTTTCAAATCGTCAAATTTGGATGCTTGAGCTAATGCGGCCATGTCGTGTTCAATTGTTTCTAATTCATTCTCCAAGGTCATGATTTGAGTTTCTAATTTCTCAATTTCCTTTTCTGTGGATTTAGATTTAGGTGTAACCTCAACAGGAGCTAGTTCTGGCTTAGGTTTTTCTTTGCTTTTTGCAACGGGTGCTTGTTCGCTGGTGCGCGTCGACATCCATGTTTCATATTCGTCAAATGAACCTGGATATTCCTTCACTTCATTATCTTCAATGTACCAGATCTTGTTGGCAATATTGGAAACAAAATAACGGTCGTGCGATACGACAACATAGGTTCCCTCATATTGTTGCAAGGCTTGAATCAAAATATTAACCGATTGCATGTCCAAGTGGTTGGTAGGTTCATCGAGTAATAAAAAGTTTGCCTCCGAGATCAATACTTTGGCAAGCGCCACACGTGATTTTTCTCCACCTGAAAGTACTTTAATCTTCTTGAATACTTCTTCTCCTGAAAATAAGAAACAGCCCAAAACACTCCGCAACTCCATTTCAGTTTTGGTGGTTCCTGTTGATTTTAATTCTTCTAATAAGGTATTTTCAACTGATAAACTTTCTAATTGGTGCTGCGCAAAAAACGACTCAATTACGTTGTGCCCAATACGTCTCTCACCTTCTATTTTTTCCGTACCAGAAATAACACGTAATAGGGTAGACTTACCTTTACCGTTGGCACCAATTAAAGCGATTTTGTCACCACGATTAATAGTCGCAGATGTATTTTTCAGAATGACTTTATCACCATATGCTTTGGTAACATGTTCTAAGAACAAAATAAAACGACCTGGTTGTGTGCCAAAATTGAATTTAAAATTCACTTTTGCTTTTTCATCAATTACATCATCAATAATATCAATACGATCGAGTGCCTTGACGCGTGATTGCACTTGCTTAGCCTTGGATGCTTTTGCTTTAAATCTTTCTATAAACCGTTCAGTTTGTCGAATTTGAGCTTGTTGGTTTTCAAATGCTCCCTTTTGAACCTCATTTCTAAGCGTTTTTTCTTCCGTGTAAAACGAATAATTACCTGGATATAACGTGATTTTGGCACCTGAAACTTCCGCAATGTGATCAATTGTACGATCCAGGAAATAGCGATCGTGTGAAACGACTACAATTGAGCCTTCATAATCATGTATGTATTTTTCTACCCATTCGATGGACGGCAAGTCCAAGTGGTTGGTAGGTTCATCGAGTAATAACAAGGATGGTTTTTGCAATAATAATTTGGCCAACATCACACGCATGCGCCATCCTCCGGAGAATAAACGCAAAGGCTGACTCAGATCTGCGGTTGTGAAACCAAGACCTTCCAATATCTCCTCTGTTTTGGATTGGATCGTGTATCCATCTAAACGTTCGAATTCTTCTTGAAGTTTAGCGAGCTGGTCTACATCCTTGTCTTCATAATTTGTTTCCATCTTATGAAGTACTTTGTCAATTAGCTTCTGAAGTTCCAATTGGCGCTCAAAAGCCTGCATCGCAACCTCTAATATGCTATCGTCCGTTTGATAGGATAATAAATCTTGATTTAAAAAACCAATAGTACACTCCCCTGATTTGGAAATATTTCCGCCATCTGGCGTGTATTCACCAGAAATTAACCGTAAAAGTGTGGATTTACCTGTACCATTAGCTCCAATTAAGCCGATTTTAGCTCTTGGTTTAATGTGAAGATTTGCACCATCATAAAGTGCCCGACTACCGAAATAGAAACTTAGATTGGATATTGATAACATGGGTGCAAAGATAATCGTTTATATCCAATCAATCAGCCTAGGGACTTAAACGATTTCGTGCTTCTTTGCCGCCTAAATAGGGACATTCAAATAGTGTATTGAAATTTTCAAATACAAGCGGCGTTTTATGGTATCCGAGTGCTTTCGCTAATGTTGTTGTTCGATTATTATCTCCCATAGATAATTCGATATCATCCATCGTCATTTGGCAAGGGTGCTCATATCCGCAAGCATGGGCAATATCCGCAATTTCCTTAACCAAAGTATGGTGGTATTGATTGAAGCGTTCACTTTTTATGGTTATGTCTATGCCGCTCTGCAACCACTTGCTGGAAGTCGCAATACCTGTTGGACACGTATTTGTATGACATTTTTGTGCTTGAATACAGCCAATAGACAACATGGCCTCTCTAGCTATGTTAACCGAATCTGCTCCCATAGCAAAAGCCATTAAGGCCTTTTCTGGAAAACCAAGTTTACCGGAAGCGATAAAAAAGATTTTATCGGCCAACTCATGGCGTTGGAATATCTGGTACACTTTCGCAAATGCAAACGTAAATGGCATGGACACGTGATCTGCAAATGCATGTGGTGCAGCACCAGTTCCTCCTTCTCCGCCATCGATTGTAATGAAATCTGGTCCTTGATTGTGCTTTTTCATGTAGGTGGCTAATTCCTCCCACTGTTCAAGCTTTCCGATGGCTGATTTAATGCCAACGGGCAGACCGGTGGCTTTGGCCATGCGTTCGATAAAGTTGACTAATTCAGGTATACTTTTAAATTCTGAGTGAAATGCAGGAGAGAAGGCGTCTTTTCCCGCCTTAATTCCTCTAATGTTTGCGATTTCTTGATTTACTTTTGCGGCAGGTAACATTCCTCCTTTTCCAGGTTTAGCGCCTTGTGATAGTTTTAGTTCAATCGCTTTTAATTGTGGATTTTCTTTTACTTTTTGGATTAGTTTATCCATCGAAAATGAACCGTCTAATTCACGCACACCAAAATAGGCCGTTCCAATATTAAGTACGATATCAGCCCCCATTTGATGATAAGGGGAAAGCGATCCCTCGCCTGTATTGTGAAAGCAACCAGCAATCTTGGCACCTATATTCAATGATTCAATCGCTTTAGCTGATAATGATCCAAAACTCATACCCGAAATATTAACAATAGAATAAGGACGGTATGGTTTTTCTCGTTTGTGGTAAAGGCCGATTACCTTATTTGCAGGTACTGCGCCAGGATTTTTTCGTGATAAATGATCCGCAGGGGCGTTGTAGCCCATCATCGCATTTTTTATAAAGATGTAACCGGGTGAATTAAAATCCTGATCAGAACCAAAACCCTGCAAATTATTTTCTTTCTTGGACGAAGCGTAAATCCAGGACCTTTCTTGGCGATTAAATGGAAGTTCTTCACGGTTGTTGGCAACAATGTACTGCCTTAATTCAGGACCAATTTTCTCTAGCCAATACCTTAAATGACCTACCAGAGGATAATTGTGTGAGATGGTATGTTTTTTCTGAATAAATACATCTCGAATAATAACTCCTACCAGGATACAAACGATCCAGAACCAAATTGAATTTATGATTGTCATTTGTTGATGATTTTGAACAAAATTGCATAATTTTTCCCAATTCTTATTTTTATCTTTGTCGTTTATTTTATCCATGCAAGCAGATTTTTTTCAGTTAAAACAATTTGTCATTTCCGTCTTTACTTCCATTGGTTGTTCAGATGAAGATGCTGAATTAGCAGCCGATGTTCTCGTTTCTGCGGATGCGCGTGGAATTGATTCGCATGGGGTAGCACGATTGGCTGGATATGTTCGGTTGTTTGATCATGGCCGACTAAATACCAAGCCAAACATTAAGATTCTTCATGAATCACCTTCAACCGCCTTGTTAGACGGTGATCGTGGTTTAGGATTAGTTGTTGCGCCCAAAGCAATGGAAATAGCTTGTGAAAAGGCTGCTTTGGCAGGCACAGGCTGGGTAGCCGTTCAAAATTCGAATCATTTTGGGATTGCTGGGTACCATGCGATGAAGGCGGTGCCCCAACAAATGATTGGTTGGGCCATGACGCATTCGGCCCCTTTAGTCACGCCTACGTTTTCAAAAGAAAAATTATTGGGAACCAATCCAATTGCGGTAGCGATTCCTGCGAAGGAAGAGCCTGCTTTTTTGGCCGACTTTGCATCTACGGCTGTGGCTTACGGAAAATTAGAGATACTCCAACGAAAAGGTTTAGATACACCTGATGGTTGGGTTCAAGATAAAGATGGCAATCCAAGCAATGATGCATTTGCGATAAAAAATGGCGGTGCTTTGCTTCCTTTAGGTGGTGATCGAGAGCATGGATCGCATAAAGGATATGGTTTAGGTGCTATTGTTGATATCTTATCGGGTGTTTTGTCAGGAGCAAATTTTGGACCTTGGGTTCCCCCATTTGCCACGGCCGGATTTATGCAAGCTGGAGAAACCGTGGGCAAAGGAACGGGACATTTTTTAGGGGCAATGCGTGTGGATGCTTTTCGTCCTACGGAACATTTTTTACACGATATGGATACGTGGATTCGTCGGTTTAGGAATGCAGAAGCTGTTAAAGGCAAGCATGTATTAATCCCAGGAGATCCAGAAAGATTATTAGAAATTGAGCGTAAACGAGATGGTATTCCATTGGTAGAACCCGTTGTAGCAGATTTGTCGGCCTTAGCCTCTCGCTTCAATTTAGACTTTAAATTAGATTAATATGGTGCCTAATAAACGAATCAAAATTTTCATTTTGGGTTTATCCTTGTTTTCAGCCATGTTTTCATACTACGTATGGCAAGTGTTCAAGACACCTAATTTTAATGTCTCGGGTAAAAAAGATTTTGCCCTTTTAATTCCTGCAGGTTCTGATTTTACAACTGTATTGGATACGTTAAAGAATCATGACATGGTACGGGACCAATTAAGTTTTCGATTTTTAGCCAAAGTGATGGGTGTGGCTTCGCGGGTTCGTCCGGGTCGTTACCTTATTTCAAGTGAAACGGGTAATTTCGAGTTGCTACGAAAAATGCGTAACGGGAAGCAAGATGCCATTAAAGTCGTGATAAATAATTTCAGGTTGAAAGAGGATATTGCAGGAAAGTTAGGTCGCCAACTGAGATTTGATTCAACGTATATCTATCGCATGTTGGATTCCAATGAGATTGTTTCCGCCTATGGTTATACCAAAGAAACGATTCCATGCTTATTTATTCCCGATACGTATGAAGTGTTTTGGACATCGTCATTTGATGATTTGATGAAAAAGATGCAACAGGCGAATAATCGTTTTTGGACTGATAATCGCATTAAGCAAGCAGCTAACCTGAATTTAACACCAGTTCAAGCAGGTATTTTAGCTTCCATTGTTTATGGTGAAAGTAAAGAAACTAGTGAGCAAGCACGCATTGCTGGCGTTTATTGGAATCGATTCCGTACAGGAATGCCGCTTCAAGCTGACCCAACGATTGTTTTTGCTTGGAAGGACTTTACCATTAAGCGTGTGACGGGTAAGTACACGGTAATTAATTCACCTTACAATACGTATCGAAACATTGGTTTGCCTCCGGGTCCAATATCCATTCCACCGCGTGATGTGATTAACAAAGTTCTGAATTTGGAGAAACATAGCTACCTCTATTTTTGTGCCAAGGAGGATTTTTCGGGTATGCATAATTTTGCAGTCACCTATGAAGAGCATCTGGTGAATGCCGCTAAATATCAATCGGCCTTGGATGGTTTAAAAATTCATTAATATGTATGCACATGCCATTAAATACCGTGTTTGTTATGCGGATACGGACCAAATGGGCTACGTATATTACGGGAATTATGCGCGTTTATATGAAATTGCGCGGGTTGAAACCTTGCGCAGTTTAGGAGTAAGTTATCGCGATTTAGAGAATAATGGGATCGGTTTGCCTGTGATTGAGCATTACACTAAATTTCATGCCCCTGGTTTATATGATGATGAATTAACCGTTATTTGTCAAGTGGAAGAATTGCCTGCCGCGCGTATTAAATTTAGTTATCGAATTAAGAATGAGGCAGGAGAGTTGATAAACGAGGGAAATACGACCCTTGTTTTTATGACGTTGGCTAGCAAAAAGGTGATTAAAGCACCCGAGTTTGTGTTAAATGCCTTGCGTCCTTACTTTGAATTATGAGGAAGAATTTCATCAAAGAACTTAAGTTGATTTGGCGTGAGTATGAAGAGCATTATGTGCTCGTTCGTGTGATTTCTATTTTGTATCAAAAGATTTTTCAATTTGACATTGACGTTCGTGCGGCTGCAGTTGCGTATAACTTTACATTGGCTGTTTTCCCAACAATCATCTTTTTATTCAGTTTGTTGCCCTATATGCCCATTGATCATCTTGATTATAAGATGATTTCCTTTATCAAGGCTACTGTGCCTAAGAATTTGCAAGCTGATTTAACGGAGTTAATTACGGAGATTGTGAATAAAAAAAGGGGAGGAGTTCTTTCGTTTGGATTCTTTTTTGCCTTGTTTGCTTCTACTAGTGGTATAATGGCTTTAATTCGTTCGTTTAATTTGACCTATAAGACGAATGCCAATCGAGGTTTTCTAAAGGAGCGTGCTGTGGCAGTTGGCCTTAATTTTTTGTTAACCTTTGTGTTGATCACATCTTTTGTGGTCTTTATCATTGGTAACTTCATCGTGAAGTATCTCGCTAAGGAAGGTATTTTAGAGTATAATTTCACATTTTACCTGACGAAGGTGTTGACGTATTTTATTATATTTTCAGTCTTCTTTTTTACGATATCAATCATTTATTATTATGCTCCAGCAATTCATAAGCGGTGGAAATTTTTCAATGCTGGTTCAATCACAGCCTCTATTTTGACGATTTTAATTACCAATGTATTCTCCTATTATTTGGTCAATTTTGCTACGTATCATAAAATTTATGGGTCGATTGGTTCGCTGATTGCCTTAATGGTTTGGTTATATTTTATCTCACTTATTTTGATTGTTGGCTTTGAAATTAATGCCAGTATTGATCAAGTGAAGACGGAGGAGCAAGATGAGGTGGAATCTAAGGACGACTTCTTTGTAAATTATTAATGGGAATGTCTGCAGAAATCAAACGTATCTACGATAAAAACAATTCGGTTGAATTAATTGATTCAGTTGTTCAAGTCTTGCTAAAAGGCGGTGTAATCATTTATCCGACCGATACTATGTATGCAATCGGTTGTAGTATTCAATCCCAGCAAGCGGTCAATCGAATTTGTGAGATTCGGCAGATTAAGCCAACCAAAAACAGATTCTCATTCATTTGTGCCGATTTAAGTGCGATTTCAAATTTTGCCAAAGTCAGTGATTTTGCTTTTAAAATCTTAAAGAGGTATTTGCCTGGAGCCTACACATTTGTATTGCCGGCAAGTTCAAAGGTTCCGTCGGTATTAGTTCAGAGTAAAAAGACGGTGGGTATTCGTATTCCTGATTACGGCCCGATATTAGAAATTGTTCGTCAATTAAGGCATCCAATTTTGACAAGTTCGTTGCCAACGGACGGTTTTGATATTGAAGATTATACGGATCCTAGTTTAATTGTGGAGGAATATGGCAATCAAGTAGATTTGATATTGGATGGTGGAATTGGTGGATTAATCCCATCTACGGTTATTGATCTTCAAGATGACTTGATTGATATCATTCGGGAAGGAGCAGGGGATTGTGCTGATTTTAACTAGTTTACTACTTGATGTTAATTTCAGTTGGCTTTTTATGTTTCCAGCGTCTGTGAGACCAAAGATATTGATCTGGGTGGGCGATGATGGATTTTTCTAATCTGCGGGCAAATCGTTCGATTATTTCCCCTTTTTCCAACTGATCATAGGTTTCAGGGCTAGCTAGTGATTCAAAACTCATGGTGTATTCTCCTCTTCCGGCACGAATAAGTTCAACAAAAATGACTGGGTAATTATAGTCTTTGGCGAATCGTTCCATGCCCGTAAAAAAGGCAGTATCCTGGTTTAAAAAGGTGGTCCAATACGCTGATTCTGGCTTTTGTGGTGCTTGGTCGGCAGCTAAACAGATAGCTCTCGGAATATCTTTTCGATCACGTGAAGCCAAAATGGACTCTCTTTTTTCTAACAGAGTTACACCTTTAAAGCGACTGCGCACTTCCATGGTGAATTCATTGAAATCTTTATTATTTAATCGTTGGTATACTACATCATACGCATTTCCAGATAGTCCTAACCGATGAATAGCCCATTCCCAATTCCCTTGATGGCCTGCTACGAGAACTACGGGTTGATTGTTATTTAAGTGGGACGTGATGATTTCTTCGTTAATAAAACGCATACGTTGCATCATTTCTTGCGGACTGATGCGTACACCGTAAAAGAATTCGACTAATTGGTCAGTTAGATATCCGTAAAATTTGTTGCGAAGTAAACGTATTTCATCGCCGGTTTTTTCAGGAAATGAATTCTTTAAATTTAATTCAATTACTTTTTTGCGGTAAGAAATCAAATAGTTGAAAATAATTCGGATGCCACTAGCGAGTCCATAAAGAACTGAAAGAGGTAACTTACCAAGTAATCTATAAAAAAACATAGCCTGTTTTTTAAGGGTTAATGCGTGTAAACTTGTAGTTTTGCAAATATCCGATTAATTTTTTGGGAATGCATATTGAGATTCATTATTTGCCGTCAATAGAATATATGGCCTTGATTTATACCGCTTCAGAGGTTCAATTTGAGGTTTATGAGAATTTCCCTAAACAAACCTTTCGGAATAGAACCCGAATTTTAGGAGCTAATGGAGTAGAAACGTTGACTATTCCTGTCAAACATACATCAGGTACGAAGCAATTAAGCAAAGATGTACAGATTGATTATGGACAAGATTGGATAAGACGTCACCAAGGTGCCATTCAGGCCGCTTATGGAAATGCTCCATTTTATGAACACTTCGATCCATTTATTCAACAGATATTTGCGAAAAAATTAAAATATTTAGTAGATTTAAATATCCATTATTTTAATTTTTTAACTAAAGTATTGGGAAAGGCTTTGCCTAATTCCATGACAGACGTTTTTATGGGCTTTGAAACTGATTCCAAGTGGAATATTATTCAGCCAAAGGAAACGTGGGAATTGCGGCCTTATTACAGATTAATGCCTTATCGGCAATGTTTTGGTCAAAGTTTTGTACCAAATTTGTCGGTTTTGGATTTAGTAATGAATCATGGGAATGAATCCCTTAATATTTTAATGCAAAGTTTGAACAAATAGCGGCTTTATCGTGTTTTCGAACAAAAATAATTAGTGATTTATGGAGGCCAAATTTTCGAATAAAGTGAAAGAAGTAATCGCATTAGCTCGCGAAGAAGCATTGCGATTAGGTCATGATTATATCGGCACAGAGCATTTGATGCTTGGGATGATTCGTGATGGGGATGGTCAAGGTGTCGATTTATTGCATAAGTCTGGTGTTTCCTTAGATCAATTACGTCAGAGTATTGAACATTCGACGGCTTCTACGAGTCGGTCAACTTTCGATAAGCAAAGTATGTTGAATATTCCTTTGACTAAACAAGCGGAGAAAGTGTTGCGTTTGACCTATTTGGAGGCTAAGTATTTTAAAACTAATACAGTTGAAACAGATCATTTATTGATGGCTATTTTGCGGGATGAGGACAATGTAGCGACCCAAATATTAGAAAAATATCAAGTTTATTATGATTTGATAAAAGAAATGGTTGAGTTTCAATCGGATGGTAGCCCGAGTCATAATCCAAAAGCTAGTTCAGATACGGATGATAATGAAGATGACTCACGTTTGTATTCTGGTGGTAATCAAGGTTCAGCGGGTTCTTCCGGTAATGCTACTTCATCAGCTAAGGGTACTGAGAAAAGTAAAACACCTGTTTTAGACAATTTTGGTCGTGATTTGACGAAGATTGCTGAAAATGGCAAATTAGATCCTATCGTAGGCCGGGAGAAAGAAATTGAGCGTGTAGCTCAAATTTTATCTCGTCGTAAAAAAAATAACCCCATATTAATTGGTGAGCCGGGTGTAGGTAAAACAGCTATTGCGGAGGGACTAGCCCTACGAATTATTCAAAAGAAAGTTTCACGTGTTTTATTTGGTAAGCGTGTTGTTACGCTTGACATAGCGTCTTTAGTTGCTGGTACAAAATACCGCGGTCAATTTGAGGAGCGGATGAAAGCGGTCATGAATGAGTTAGAAAAATCGACTGATGTCATTTTATTTATTGATGAATTACATACCATTGTAGGAGCTGGTGGAGCATCAGGTTCATTGGATGCATCTAATATGTTCAAGCCAGCCTTAGCTCGAGGTGACATTCAGGTTATTGGTGCCACTACGTTGGATGAATATCGTCAGTACATTGAAAAAGATGGAGCGTTAGCTCGTCGTTTTCAGACAGTAATGGTAGATGCAACGAGCATAGATGAGACCATCGAGATTTTGAATAATATTAAAGATAAGTATGAAGAACATCACCATGTGATTTATACGCCAGAATCCATTATTTCAGCTGTCAAATTGTCTGATCGTTATATTTCTGATCGTTTCTTGCCAGATAAGGCGATTGATGTCATGGATGAAGTGGGAGCTCGCGTTCACATTGCGAACATTAAAGTTCCAGCTGATATTGTGGCGTTAGAGGATCAAATTGATTTAGTTAAAAAGGAAAAGAATCAGGTCGTTAAATCTCAAAAATATGAGGAAGCAGCTCAGTTGCGTGATCGTGAGAAAAAGTTAATCGAGCAATTGGATCTAGCAAAAAATAGCTGGGAAGAGGAGTCTAAGAAACAAAAATTTACAGTTAATGAAGAGAATATAGCAGAGGTTATTGCTCAAATGACAGGAATCCCAGTTAATCGAGTAGCTGCTAAAGAGGGTCATAAATTACTTCAAATGGAAGCCGAGTTGACTAAACATGTTATTGGTCAAGGTGATGCCGTAAAGAAATTAGTGAAAGCCATCCAACGGACACGTGTTGGATTGAAAGATCCGCAAAAACCAATTGGCTCATTTATTTTTCTAGGACCTACCGGTGTTGGGAAAACAGAAATGGCTAAGGTGTTAGCTACCTATTTGTTTGATAAAGAAGATTCGCTCGTTCGGATAGACATGAGTGAATACATGGAGAAATTTAGTGTTTCACGTTTGGTAGGAGCGCCTCCGGGATATGTGGGTTATGAGGAAGGGGGCCAACTCACCGAGAAAATTCGCCGTAAACCTTATTCGGTTATTCTATTAGATGAAATTGAGAAGGCACATCCAGATGTTTTCAATTTATTGCTACAGGTTTTGGATGATGGTATTTTGACTGATGGCCTTGGTCGTCGCGTGGATTTTAGAAATACGATTATTATAATGACATCCAATATAGGTGCGCGTGATTTAAAAGATTTTGGATCAGGTATTGGTTTTTCCACGAAATCGCGTGTTGATAATATGGATGAAGCTGCGCGAGCAACCATTCAAAATGCGCTTAAAAAAGCTTTTGCTCCTGAATTTATCAATAGATTAGATGATATTATTATTTTCAATTCATTAGAGCGGGCTGATTTACATCAAATCATTGATTTATTATTAGTTAAATTATTTACGCGTTTAACAAATTTAGGTTTTTCAATTACCTTAACAGATGCGGCGAAAGATTTTATCGCTGACAAGGGTTATGATCCTCAATATGGAGCTAGGCCTTTAAATCGTGCTATACAAAAGTATCTGGAGGATCCTTTGGCAGAAGAAATTCTAAAAGGGGAATTAGCGGCAGATGAGGTTATCGAAGCTGATTACGTTAAAGATGAAGAAGTGATACAATTGAAACGAATTAAAAAATAATGAGTAGCATGCAATTAGTAAAAGACAAAGTAGTTTTAGTTACAGGGGCATCTAGAGGTATTGGTCGTGCGATTGCACTCCAATTTGCTCAATCTGGTGCACATGTGGCATTTACGTATTTGTCTTCCGTGGAGAAAGGTGAGTCGCTTGTTAAAGAGCTTGAGTCTTTTGGGATTAAAGCTAAAGGATATCGTTCAGATGCCTCTATGTTCGACGCCGCAGAGGAATTAGCTGATTCTGTTGTTAATGACTTTGGTCAAATTGATATTCTGATTAACAATGCAGGAATCACGCGTGATGGTTTATTAATGCGTATGAGTGAAGAGCAATGGGATGAAGTTATTCGAGTGAATTTAAAATCGGTATTTAATCTAACGAAAGCAGTTAGTAAGCCA
Source organism: Aquirufa sp. (assembly GCF_964796385.1). Lineage (NCBI taxonomy): Bacteria > Pseudomonadati > Bacteroidota > Cytophagia > Cytophagales > Flectobacillaceae > Aquirufa > Aquirufa sp. The sequence continues at coordinate 15,114 of NZ_CBAUBA010000029.1, forward strand.
ATGATGAAAGCTAGATCTGGTTCCATTATCAACATGACTTCGGTAGTTGGCGTAAAAGGAAATGCAGGTCAAGCAAATTATGCGGCTTCCAAAGCCGGTATAATTGGATTTACCAAATCAGTAGCTCTTGAATTAGGATCACGCAATATTCGTTGCAATGCCATTGCCCCGGGATTTATTGAGACTGAAATGACTGAGGAATTGAATGAGGCTGCCATCGAAGAGTGGAAGAAGGCAATTCCGTTGAAGCGTGGAGGGGATGCGAAAGAGGTGGCTGATGTATGTTTATTTTTAGGTTCCGATTTATCTACCTATGTAACGGGTCAAACGATTCATGTGAATGGAGGTTTGTATACCTAGGATTAGTTGACTTATTTGTAGCCTCAATTTCTTCGTGAGATTGAGGCTTTTTTTCTGATTTTATGCGGTATTTATTCTTATTTCTTGTGCTTTTTGTTGCGGCATGCAAAACCATTCCACAGCCAAAAGGAGTAGCTGCACAGTTTGAAACTCAATTTTCAGAGCCTGCACTTTCCACGATTCGTGTCAAAACGTTTATTAGTTACGATAGTTTGTTTGGACGATTTTTGCGTGTAGGTCAACGAGTTATTTCTGCCAACGAGTCAAGCTCCTTAGGTTTTTCTTATTCGGGAACTTTGGAGCAATCGGTTCGTTACAGACTAATCGGTGCAAATCAATTGCAAGTTGTTTTTCCGATGAAATGGGATGCTAAACCACAAATAGCGGGGATTTCAGCAGGTGTACTTTCTGCCAAATCCATGGCAGCTATCAGTCTACATTTGCAAGGAAGATCTTTTGGAAACTACCAAATTGATGATTTGCAATTGAATAATCAATGGACTGAAAAGCCAAGTGTTAAGGTATTGGGTTTTCCTGTTCAAGTTGGCGGTGTTGTTGATCAATTATTGATTCCTAAATATCCCGTACTAGCTTCGGAACTAAAAAGTCAACTCAATCAATGGATTCTTCCAGATCAAATGAATAGCATTTTTGGGTCGGGAATTTTGCTGCCAAAAGGGCTCAATATGAGTTCGCTTGCCTTGGATTTACATGATTTGCAATTCGCGCAGCATGGTTTACAAGGGGATTTAGTGATTCAAACTCGTTTACAAGTAGGGGCAAATTTGGCTGCTCGGTCGATAAAACCTATGATAAAACCTTTATCCGCTGTTGATAATTCGGTGGCATTTGGTGTATATATTACATTAGATGAAATTCGGGGCATGTTGGCGAGCCAAGTAAAAACCGATGTCTCTCATGTGGCTTTAAAAATTAACCCTCAAAATCAGGAGTTTGAATGTGAGGTAGTAGATCAGAATGCGTCACGGATGCGCATACATTTTGTTCCTATTTTGATAGAGGACAATTCGATTGGAATTCAAGTTAATTCGATGGAATTAGGCTCATTGGGTTTGATGAAATCGTTATTCTCAAAAAGTATAAAACGTAAAATCACGAATGGAATACATGGTCAGCGGATGCGGACTGATCAGTTGGTTAGTCGGCTACCCACGGACTTCCAAGGTATTCAGGGAGCAAATATTCGCGTTCGTTTGGAGTCAATTCATTTTTCAAAGGATACAGTTCTGGTATTGGGTAGATTGTCAGGTGATTGGACGCTACGTAAATAAGTGTACTTTTGTGACGAGAAAATAAATCATCTTATCGCTTTTTTAAAGAGGAAAGTCCGAACAACATAGAGCAGTGTGCTTCCTAACAGGAAGGGGAATTCTAGGATTCTACAGCAAGTGCCACAGAAAATTACCGCCTTTCGGGGTAAGGGTGAAAAGGTGGGGTAAGAGCCCACCGCTGATTTGGTGACAAATTAGGCATAGGTAAACCTCACGCGTTGCAAGATCAAATAGGCTGACTGTCGTAAGACAAAAGGGCTGCTCGTCCGATGTCAGTGGGTAGATTGCTAGAACGTTTTAGTGATAAAACGTCAAGATAAATGATAAGAGGGTAGGGAAACCTACTTACAGAATTCGGCTTATCGATTTATTTTCTCATTTTCTTTGTTTGTATTGTAAGCAGAAAATCGTATTTTTGCAGACATTTTTATAAACCCGAGGGACGAGATCCCTCACAAACCCATGTATAATGGCTGTTAAAATTAGATTAGCGCGTCGTGGACGCAAGAAGTTAGCAATGTTTGATGTGGTCGTTTCTGATGCGCGTGCGCCTCGCGACGGTAAGTTCGTTGAGAAACTTGGCACATACAATCCTAACACAAATCCAGCAACAATCGTATTGAATGAAAAACAATCGATTCAATGGGTAATGAATGGTGCACAACCAACAGATACGGTTCGTGCGATTCTTTCTTTAAAAGGTATTTTATACGCTAAGCACTTACAAGTAGGTGTGATTAAAGGAGCGTTAACACAAGAGCAAGCAGATGCAAAATTTGAAGCTTGGAAAGTTGAGAAAGCGAAACAAATTGAAGCAAATTCGACAAAAATTGCTCAATCTAAAGCTAAAAATAAAGCATCTCGTTTGGAGGCTGAAACTAAGGTTTCAAATGCGCGTGCTGAAACTATTGCTGCAAAAAACAAAGTTGCTGATGATGCATTAGTAGCTAGTGTTGTTGAAGCAATAAATACAACTGATGAGGATGAAGTAGCGGTTGAAGAAGCTCCAGTAGCAGAAGTAGCGGTTGAAGAAGCTCCAGTAGCGGAAGTAGCGGTTGAAGAAGCTCCAGTAGCGGAAGCAGCGGTTGAAGAAGCTCCAGTAGCAGAAGTAGCGGTTGAAGAAGCTCCAGTAGCGGAAGCAGCAGTTGAGGAAACTCCAGAAGCAGAAGCAGCGGCTGAAGAAGCTCCAGCAGCAGAAGCAGCGGCTGAAGAAGCTCCAGCAGCGGAAGAAGCTCCAGCAGCAGAGGAAGCAGCAGAAGAAGCTCCAGCAGCAGAATAATTTTTTAAATTGTAAAGAATCATACAAATTTGTTTTCAAGTTTGTATGATTTTTTTTTGTACCTATGGCAAAAACAGAATATTTTGAGTTGGGAACTATTTCAAAACCGCATGGTTTGAAAGGTACCGTACACGTATTTTTGGATGTAGACGATCCGTATGAATACGAAGAATTAGAATCTGTATTTGTCCAAATGGGTAATGAAATGGTTCCTTATTTTATCGTGGATTTACAAATTCGAGATAATTTGAATTTAATGCTTCTTGAAGGAATCGATACGGTTGATTTAGCGCGTGAGCTGGTGGGTTTGAAAATATTTTTACCTATTTCAATGTTACCCACGTTGCGTGATGATCAATTTTACTATCATGAAATAATTGATTACCAGGTAGAAGATGCTGTTTTAGGAACCTTGGGTACTGTCAAAGAAGTATATTCTACGGGTGCTCAGGACGTTGTGATTATGCTGTATAAAGGTCATGAAGTCTTAATTCCACTCACAGATGAAATAATCCCGCAAGTTGATAAAGCGGCTAAAGTGGTTCATAGTCGGTTACCTGAAGGATTAATCGATGTATATTTGAATGAATCTTATGATGCGGATTGATATCATTTCTGTAGTTCCGAATTTAATGTCGAGCTTTTTTGAGCATTCAATTTGTAAACGTGCGGCTACTGCAGGTTTAGTTGAAATAGTCTTACATGACTTGCATGACTTTTCAGAAAAGAAACATAAACAAGTAGATGATTATCCGTTTGGTGGTGGGGCAGGTATGGTCATCTCGATTGAGCCGCTGACTAAATGTCTTGATTCTTTGTTGGTTGACCGTACGTATGACGAGATTATATTTTTTACGCCTGATGGACTTGTATTTAAACAAGGATTAGCTAATCAGTTGAGTCTATGTACCAATATGATATTTATTTGTGGGCATTATAAAGGAATCGATGAGCGTGTGCGTGAGAAATATGTGACCAAAGAAATATCCATAGGTGATTATGTACTTTCTGGAGGTGAACTTGCTGCTGCTGTTTGCGCAGACGCTATTATCCGTTTAATTCCTGGAGCCATCGGCGATGAAATGTCGGCACTTACTGATTCTTTTCAAGATGGTTTATTAGCTCCTCCAGTATATACACGTCCTGCTTCGTTTCAAGGTATGGATGTTCCTGAAATTTTACGTTCAGGTAATGATAAGTTGATTGAAGCGTGGCGACATGAGCAAGCTGTTCAGCGGACCATGCAACGAAGACCTGATTTATTAACGGATTAATATGCAACCCAACTATACGCTAAGTCCAAAAGTGGTAATATCCTTAGGGTTATTGTATTTGATATGGGGATCAACTTTTCTTAGCGTCCGTATTTTGTTGGAGTATTTGCCTCCCATGGTGATCACTTTTTCACGTAATCTGACAGCAGGTGTTTTATTGTTAGCTTGGTCTTTAGCGGGAGGTCATTGGAAGAAAATGACTAATCAGCATTGGAAAGTACATTTACAAGCAGGATTTTTGCTGATTACTCTAGGAAATGGATTTATGGCTTTAGCTGGATCGATTGTTCCTTCTGGTTTTTCGTCTGTTTTCATGGCACTAGGTCCCATGTTATTGGTTGTTTTTTTCTGGATTTCGGGTCGAAAACCCAATGCGCGTAAAATCTTAGGAACCGTAGGCGGATTAATAGGTATTTTACTCCTCATGTCCCAAAAGTCCTTGGCCATAGCTGGTAAAGAATCTGAATTCTTTATGGGCATAAGTTTTTTATCTGTGGCTGTTTTAGGGTGGAATTACGGTGTTTTTCGTATCCAGTTTACGCAATCAAATGTCTATCATTTTACCCAAGTTTGTTCGATTCAAATGATTTCTGGCGGCTTGATAGTATTGGTAGCCAGTACATTACATGGAGATTTAAGCACGTTTTCCGTTACTGAGTTGCCCATCAAGGCATTCGGTGTTTTCTTTTATTTAGCTTTAATTGGTTCGATGTTAGGTTTTTCTTTATTTGGATTTTTATCAAAAGCTTGTGATGCGACATTAGTGGCGACATATACCTATGTTAACCCATTAATAGCCTTGATTTTGGGATACATTATTTTGCAGGAACCACTACATCCGATTTTAATATTTGCCAGTTTTTGTATACTATTGGCAGTTGTTTTGATAACTACAGATAAATCTAAACCATAATTCTATGAAATACGTATTTTTAACTCTTTTCGCCATGTCAGTTTCATTTAGCGTTAATGCACAAGGTGATACACGTTTGTATGCCGATAAAATCCCCAACTATAAGGAAGCTCCTAATTTAGTTTCTAGTGCAACAACGGATGGAATCATGCGTGTATCTAATGTTTCAATACCTACTTATACCTTGTTTTTGGCACCAAATGCAAGTAATAACCCTACACCATTTGTTGTTATATGCCCAGGAGGGGGATATCGCATATTAGCGTCTACGCATGAGGGAACAGATATTGCAAAAAAGTTTAATGAGATTGGAGTTTCTGCATTGGTTTTATACTATCGAATACCAAATGATGTCAATCAAGTTAATAAAGAGTTTGCACCGTTGCAAGATGCCCAACAAGCGATTCGGTTAGTTCGCCAACAAGCCCAAAAGTGGAAAGTAGATCCTACTAAGGTAGGTATTATGGGTTTCTCGGCAGGCGGGCATTTGGCATCTACAGCTGCGACACATTTTGATAAAGATTATGTGGGTCTAAATGATGGAATAAATTTGCGTCCTGATTTTCAAATTCTTTTATATCCTGTTGTGACATTTAGAGATCATGCACATGCGGGATCTCGTCAAAATTTGGTTGGAAATAACCCTTCTGAAGATCTTTTACACCTGTTTTCCAACGAGGAGCAGGTAAATTCAAAAACACCACCAGCATTTATTGTACATGCGGCGGATGACAAAGCGGTTCCTGTTAGGAATTCGTTAGCTTATATTGAAAAGTTAAATTCTTTTGGTGTAGCAGCGGACTACATTCAATATGCCAAAGGTGGTCACGGCTTTGGATTGACTAACAAAACGACACCTAATCGCTGGTTTGATGATCTAGCTAATTGGTTTTCAGCGAATCAATTACGTTGATTTTTGCGCATAAAATAATAAAAAGGAATACCAGCCAATACGATTAATAGTCCGATGGTAGATGGTATCGTTTTCATATATAAAAGATTTCCTGCGATTAGAACTAAGATAATTAAATAGGTACTTAGTAAAATTTTATCGCGTAATTCGACTGGTTCTCCCATGATTTTGGTATTAAATACAGCCAAGACCGTTAGAAAGTAAAATAGTAGAATGGCGAAAACGGTGAAGTCTAATAGACTACCATAAGATCCAGAAAAGCATAATAGAATTGCCCATATTCCTTGTATCCATAATGAATATGCCGGTGCACCATTCGTATTCGTTTTAGCTGCTTGGGCAAAAAATAGTTTATCATGCGCCATCGCTTCGAATAAACGCCCTCCTGCGAGTATGATTCCATTGTTGCATCCGAATGTGGAAATCATGATTAATATGGCCATGATTAATGCGCCAATATCCCCAAGAACCGTTTGCAATGCTGCGGATCCTAATCGATCTTGACTAGCAAACATAATTCCGCGCGCATAGGTAGTTGTACCAGAAGGGTCGCCAGATAGGGGCATAATTCCTAGGTAGGCTAAATTTGTCAACATATATAAAAGGCACACTAAGGCAGAGCCGTACACGAGTCCTTTAGCGATTGTTTTTTGAGGATGTTCGAAATCCTGACTTGCAAAAGTGACATTGTTCCAAGCTGAAGATGAAAATAATGGACCTATCATGGCTGCTCCAAAAAGTGTTATTAGGGCTGGTGTAGATACATTTTCAAATGATTTTGTGGTTTCACTATAGGTTTTTCCTGGTTCAAAAAAATTAGAGAAATGTATCCAGTCGTTGGAAATTCCTACGTAAAGTCCGATAAAAATGATGGCAATAATGGCGCCAATTTTAGTTATCGTAAATATATTTTGAATAATGGAGGCAAATGAAATTCCTTTTAGATTAGCTACCGTTAATGTAGCGATTAATAAGGCAGCCAAAATTTGTTGGCTTGTTATGTAGTCACCTACCATAGGATCATCCGTAATTACTTCGGGGAAGATAAAACCGGCATATTTGGCAAAAGCAACTGCAACAGCTGCAATTGTTCCCGTTTGGATGACTAAAAAAGTAGTCCAGCCAAATAGAAAACCTATTAAAGGATTGTAGGCTTCTTTTAAATAAATGTATTGGCCGCCTGTTGCAGGAAATTTAGACGATAGTTTTCCGTAGGCATAGGCTCCAGTAATGGTTAAAAAACTTGTTAATACCCACGTACCAATCCACCAAATAGGGGAGCCTAGCTGACGCCCTACTTCTGAACTCACTAAAAATATACCGGAACCAATCATTGAGCCCATCACTAAAAGTGAGGCATCCATTACATTTAATTTACTTTTCATTGACTTTTTTTCGAAAACTTAATTTAATACAAAAAGCAGAACTTATTACATTTTTCAAAGTTGCATTTATTTTGAGCAATAAATAAGATGAATTTTTAGAATTTCAAAAATGTAAACGTTTCCGTAAACGTTTACGGAAATTAATTAAATAATTTCCTTGAATTTTAATAGTTAGGTTACTTATATTAGAAAGCAAAGACGTGCGAAGCACTTTGTTTTTATGATGTTTTAATTGAATAATACAAATTAGTACTATGTTAACTAAGAAGGCAGTTATTGATGAGGTTCAAGTTTGGGATCAGTTTCGTTTAGGGGACCAACAAGCATTTACTACGTTGTACCAACATTTTGTTCAGCCTTTGTATGCCTATTCATTGGGCGTAACGAATGACAAAGAGTTGATTAAAGATTGTTTACACGATTTGTTTGTGGAATTATGGAAAAACCATGCGACGTTGGGGCCTACAACCAGTGTAAAATTCTACTTAATGGCATCTATCAAGCGTAAGATTATCCGGAATATGGAAACGAGTATGAAGCATTTTAATCATCATGTTAACTATATGAAGGATTATATTGAAGAGGAAATGTCACAAGAAAGTTTGTTGATCAAATATGAGGAGGAACTCGTAGCAAATAAAGAATTAACTAATTGCATGAATTTGTTAAGTAAGCGTCAGAGAGAAGCTATTTCACTTCGTTTCTTTCATAATATGGATACGGATCAAATTTCGAATTCCATGCGTATTAACCCTCAATCTGTTTATAATTTGATTTTTGGAGCATTACGGGTCATGAAAGATGGAATGCAGATGAAAGCTTTAGCCTAGAATTAATTGCATTAATTTTATAACTTTTTAAGTAAATAATTTGTTTGTACTTCTTTACAGGATAATTATCTTCTAATTATTTTGTTTATGTCTACATTAAAACATGAAAAGTTATTGATTCGGGCAAAGTTAAACAATAGATTTTTAGTTAATTATTTGACTAAATTTTATAGAAGTAACCCTAAAAAATTGACCCATGATGAATGCGAAGCGTTATGGATTCAAATCAACTTTACTTTGCAAACCCTAAACTAAATTTTTTAATACCATGAGAAAACAATTACTTTCAAAGGTTCTTTTTAGCATGTTTTTTGTGCTAATGGGAATTCAAATGCTTGCTCAGGACCGAACTGTCACTGGCCGAGTAACAGCTTCTGATGACGGTTCCGGTATCCCTGGAGTTAGTATTGCCGTTAAAGGTACCTCCAAAGGTACCTCTTCCGATGCGGACGGAAATTACAAGATTACTGTTTCTGGTTCTGGCGTTTTAACTTTTTCATCTATTGGATTTAATAGCCAAGATGTAACTGTTGGTAACAAAACCCAGATTAATGTTGCGTTAACTACTGACACGAAAGCTTTAACTGAAGTAGTCGTAGTAGGTTATGGTACTCAAAAGAAGAGTCAGATGACCGGTGCTATTTCTTCAGTGGGTGCTAAAGAGATCCAAGAATTGCCTATCACAAACGCGCGCCAAGCTTTACAAGGTAGAGCTGCGGGTGTGGACGTAGTTCAGCCAGGTTCAAAACCAGGTGCGGGTCCTCAAATTCGTATTCGTGGTAGACGTTCATTTAACGCGTCAAATGATCCATTATATGTTGTTGATGGTATTCCTTTGTCTAGTGGTATTGATGATATCAACCCGAATGATATTGTTTCCATGGAAGTTCTAAAGGATGCATCTGCAACAGCTATTTATGGCGCAAGAGGTGCAAATGGTGTTGTGCTTATTTCTACGAAGCGTGGAAAAGCGGGTGCAACTGTCGTTTCTGTAGATTCGTATTATGGTTTGAACCAGGAATTAGGAAAGATTGATGTAATGAACGGCGCTCAATTTGCTGAATACAAGCGTGAGTCCCGTCGGGCTGTTGGTCAATATCCATTAGGAGCGGCTACTGCTGCAGATGATGCAAAAATATTTGAGCCTCGTGAGTTGGCTAGCATTGCTTCTGGTAGGTCAACTGATTATGTTGATGGATTATTGCGAGCTGGAGCTATTCAAAGTCATCAAGTAGCTATTTCAGGTGGTAGTGAAAAAACAACATTTAATATTTCAGGAAACTTTTTCCAAGATATTGGTGTAGTTAAAATGCAAGATTTTTCGCGTACTACTTTCCGTGTCAACTTAGATCATCAAATTAACAAAAAAGTTAAAATTGGTTTATCTACTTTGATTGTCAACAGTGTTCGTAATGGAGAAAACTTGAACATCTTAGGTGGTGGTATGCAAGAGAATCCATTAGGTGAGCCATATGATGCGAATGGTAATTTAGTATTCTTACCAACGAATGATGGTCTTCGCACAAATCCTTTCGCTGAATTAGTTCCTGGAGTAAATGTGGACCAAAATAAGCGTTACCGTACATTTAACAGTTTGTTTGGTGAGTGGAATATTACTGAAGGTTTAAAATATCGCGTTAACTTTGGCCCGGATTTGACTATTGGAAGAGCTGGTCGTTTTATTGGTGCTTTTACGAATAATAATCGTGGAGGAAATGCGAGTGGTAGTATTAATGAGCAATTCTTGTTCAACTGGACACTTGAGAATATCGTTACCTATAATAAAAAGTTTAAGGATGTACATAATTTGAATCTAACTGGCTTACAGTCAATTCAGCGTGATCGTGATGAGCGTACTTCTATTTCTGTTAATGGTATTCCGGCTGAAAAGGCGGCTTTTCATCGCTTAGGTGATGCAAACCAAATTACGGGTGCTAATACTGATTTGATTGAGTGGACTTTACTTTCGTATATGGGTCGTGTAAATTATGACTACAAAGAGAAGTATTTGTTTACGGCTACGGTTCGTATGGATGGTTCATCTCGTTTTGGTGCGAACACTAAATTCGGTATTTTCCCTTCATTTGCTTTGGGATGGAATATTTCTGATGAACCATTTATCAAAAATATCACGGCTATCGATCAGTTGAAGTTACGTGCTTCTTGGGGCGCTATTGGTAACCAAGCGATTACACCATATCAAACGCAAGCTTTGTTAGGTCGTACTTCGTATGCTTGGGATAACACGGCTGCTTTTGGATATCGTCCAAACTCAATCGGTAATCCAGACTTGCGTTGGGAAACATCAACTACCTCTAATGCGGGTCTAGATTTCAGTTTCTTAAATGGTAAAATCTCGGGTTCTGCAGAGTATTATGTGACGAACACAACAAACTTGTTGGCACCTCAGCCTTTACCTACTTCAATTGGTTTCGGTGGGTTTATCACAAACGTTGGAGAAACGCAAAATACGGGTATAGAATTGACTTTATCAACGGTGAATGTTGACCGTGGTGGTTTCCAGTGGACGTCTGATTTAATTTTTAATCGTAACAGAGAATCAATCGTTTCTTTAGCGAATGGTAAAGTTGATGATATTGGTGCAGGTCGTTTTATTGGTCAGCCGCTTAGTGTTTTCTTCGACTACAAGAAGATAGGGATCTGGCAAGCTAATGAAGCAGATGCTGCGAAATCATTCGGAGATAAAGTAGGTCAAATTAAAGTAGAAGACTTTAACGGTGATGGTAAGATTAATGCGGATGATCGTCAAATTTTAGGTTCGGCAGTTCCAGGATTTACGGCAGGATTAACCAACCGTTTCTCTTACAAAGGCATAGATCTTTCATTCTTTGTTTTTGCGCGTGTAGGTCAATTGATTCGTAGTCGTTTCCATGATAACGTAAATCAATTAGCAGGTCGTTATAATAACTTAAATTTGAATTACTGGACACCAAATAACCCTACGAATGAGTTTCCTCAGCCGGTTGTTACGCAAGAGTTTCCAAAGTATGGTAGCTCATTGACATATTTTGAAGGTTCTTTCTTCAAAATTCGTAACATAAACATTGGTTATAATGTGCCTGATAATGTGGCTAAGAAGTTAAAAATGCAAAGTATTCGTGTTTTTGCTAGTATTCAGCAACCATTAATTTTGGCTCAATATCGTCAAAAATACAAGGGTATCGATCCAGAAACTTTTGTTGACGGTGAGCAAGGTGTAGGTGGAGGTGAAGTTAATGCGAACGTGTCGCCTGCGACAAGTGTTACAACATTTGGCTTAAACCTTAAATTTTAATCAATTTATTAAATTAAGATAGATATGAAAAGCTTTAAAATTTTTAGAAAAATTAGTTTTATAGCAAATATTAGTTTGATTGGAGTAGTTTCTTTGAGTACCCAATCTTGTAATGATTTGTTAACGGAGGATGTTATTTCGCGAATTGGTAATGATTACATCAATACAGCGAAAGGATTAAACGATGCTACTAGTGCGGCTTATTCATCTATGCGTTCATGGTATGGAACTGAGCGTGGGATGAATTTGACCATTTTTGGTACGGATTCATATACCAATGGTGCAGATGGTAGCTGGAAGTTTATGAATACGTATACCACTGACTTTGATACTCGAAATGGTCATGTTGCTGAAGTTTGGAATGATTTTTATGCTGGAATCAATACATGTAATGCAATTATAGAGCGTGCACCTAAAGTTACGGGTTTAGCGGAATCAGTTAGAAAACAACGTATCGCTGAAGCAAAGTTTATTCGTGCGCATCATTTCTTTATTCTTACCCAATTGTTTGGAGGTGTTGACTTACGATTGACAGAAACTTTAGCGCCAACAAAAGAGGTGAAAAGAAGTACAGTAGCTGCACAATATGCTCAAATCATTAAGGATTTAACGGAAGCTTTGCCTGATTTAGAAAATAAAGCACGCTCTTCTGATTATGGCCGTATTACGCGTGCTGGAGTAGAGCATTTATTGGGTCGTGTTTATTTGACGAAAGCAACATCTGCAGCTAAGGCTGGAGATGACTATGCTAAAGCAATTGCAAGTTTGAAGAATGTGATATCCAATTATGGAATATCTTTATTGCCTGATTTTGCTAATGTTCACAGACAAGGTAATGAAGCGAATAACGAAGTTATTTGGTCAGTACAGTATACACGTGATCCATTAACTAATGGCGGAGGAAATAATGCGCACGTCTTCTTTTTAATGGAGTATGATGTTTTACCTGGTATGCAGCGTGATACGGAGAATGGGCGTCCATTTAAAAGATATGCTCCAACAAATTATACGTTGGATGTAGTATTTAAGGACCGTTTAAATGATAGTCGTTATAAAAAGACCTTCAAAGATACCTATCTATCCAATAAGCCTGGTACCTATAATACAAGTTTCGATACCTCAAAAAAGACTTTAACTTTTGCTTTAGGTGATACAACAATTTATTTACCTGGTAACGAATTGTCTGTTGATGATAGAGCAAAAAGAAAGTATCAAGTTCTGGTTCCATCTCGTTATGATGAGCGTATTTTTCCAGCGCTTAGTAAGCATATTGACGGTGGACGCGTTGACCGTACACAATTTGAAGGTGGACGTGATTTTATTGCTTTCCGTTTAGCTGATACGTACCTAATGTTAGCAGAGGCTCAATTCTTCTCTGGTGCAATTGCTGATGCTGTAAATACCTACAATATAGTACGTCGTCGTGCTGCATTTCCAGGTAAAGAGTCGGCTATGTTAATCACAGCAAGTGATTTAAATGTAAATTTTGTCATGGATGAGCGTGAGCGTGAATTAATCGGTGAGCAATCTCGTTGGTTTGATTTAGCTCGTTGGGGTAACCTAATTGAGCGGGTTAAATTACACAATCCTAAAGCCGCTGGTAATATTAAGGCTCATCATATTTTGAGACCTATTCCTCAATTACAAATCGATAGAGCTGAAGGAACATCATCTGGTTTCCCACAGAATCCAGGATACTAGTTTCTTTTAGTTTTCCTTATTTTTGTATTAATTCCGGAGAGTTTTTCTCCGGAATTTTACTTTAAAACCATACGTATGAAAAATTTATTTATTATCTGCACGCTTTTTTTATCCTATTCATCCTTAGCGCAGGATCGCGTTACTTTTGATAAGAAATCTGATAAAGTAGATGTCTTGGTTGGCGGAAAGTATTTTACATCCTATTTTTTTCCAGGTGAGAGCCAACTTAAAAAGGCGGTTCTATTTCCGATTTTGACTGCACAAGGGACTACAATTACACGTGGCTATCCTTTAATTCCCCGCGCTGGAGAACGCGTTGATCATCCACATCACGTCGGTATGTGGTTAAATTATGAGGATGTCAATGGTTATGATTACTGGAATAATTCGAATAGTATCGTAGAATCTTTAAAATCCCATAAAATGGGTACGATTCGTCATGAAAGTATTCAAAAAATATCAGAAGGTACACAAGGTTCACTTGTGGTTACTGCTTCTTGGGTCGATGAAAATGGAAAGGGAAAAAAAGTGTTAGAAGAAACTACTTCGTATGTTTTTTCTGGTTCTAAAGATATACGTATCATCGATCGAATCACTACTTTGACTGCCATTAGTGACGTAGTTACATTTAAGGATGTTAAAGATGGTATGTTTGCGATTCGTGTGGCGCGCCAGCTTGAAATACCGTCAAATAAACCTGATGTTTTTACCGATGCGCATGGTGTGGAAACTAAAGTATCTGTCATGGATAATACCGGAGTTACTGGAAATTATTTAAGTAGTGAAGGTGTTAAAGGTGAAGCAGTTTGGAGCACCCGAGCCAAATGGATGAATTTATCAGGTAAAATGGATAATCATTCAATAAATGTGGCAATTCTTGATCATCCAGCAAATGTTACTTATCCTAGTTATTGGCATGCGCGTGGTTATGGTTTGTTTGCAATTAATCCCTTGGGGCTTTCTGCATTTAGTAACGGTAAAGCATCATTAAATTACACATTACTTAAAGGTGAGTTTATCTCATTTAGATATCGTACGATCATTGCAGATCGTGATCTTTCAAAAGATGAACTTGACATAGCTCAAGCGAAATTTGCTCGAGAAGTAAAATAATTCGTATTTCAGGAAATATAATGTATTTTTGCAATGCATTGGGGCCTTTTAAGGCCCTATTTTCTTTACTATATGAAGTTACAATTTTTAGGAGCTGCCAAACAAGTGACTGGTTCTATGTCCTTACTTGAGTTAGCCGATGGGTATCAAATATTGATAGATTGCGGGACTGATATGGAGCGTGATATTGATTATGAATCCCCAATTGAGCAAAAGTCTTTTTTCCCTTTTGATGCGTCGTTGATTAATTTGGTTATACTAACCCACGCGCATATTGATCATTCAGGTAATATTCCAATGCTTTATCGGGAAGGCTATGAAGGTCAAGTTTTATGTACCCCACCCACAGCCGAGTTAGCCGAGTTATTGTTATTGGATTCTGCCAATTTGCATTTACGTCGATTGCGTTCCGCACAAGGAGAAAGTCGTAAGAAGAATAAGCAAATGGATCGCTTGTTACGCAGAGGTGATCTTTATTTGCAAAAGGACGTCGAGGATTCGATGGATAATTTTGTAACACTTCAGTTTAATCGAAAGTTTGTCGTTAAACCTGGATTGGAAATTACGTTTATTCCTGCTGGTCATTTGCTAGGTGCTGCCCATGTATATTTTTCAATTACGGAGGATGGAGAAACAAAAACACTAGGTTTTAGTGGTGATATAGGTCGTTTTGATTACCCATTACATATTGATCCTCATCCGTTACCTGCCTGTGATTTCTTAGTTTGCGAAAGTACGTATGGAAATCGAATTCATGAGGATAAAACCTCCCCAATGGACGCTTTGGCAAAAATTATTAAGGAGACTTGTATCGACAAACCAGGTCGGTTAATTATTCCTGCTTTCTCCGTTGGGCGTACACAAGCGGTTTTGTATACATTAAATCGCTTAATTGAAGAACAAAATTTTCCAGCGATCCGTGTATTTACAGATAGTCCAATGGGACGTAGTTCAACGCGGATTTACCGAAAAAATATATCCTATTTAAATCCTGAGGCACGCGCTTTTCACAAAGAATATGATGATATATTCGATGTTGAAAATTTGGTTTTTTTACAAACAGAAAAAGAGACTAAGGCGATAAAGAATTACCATGAACCGTGCATTATCATTTCTTCATCTGGTATGATTTCTGGTGGGCGTGTAGAACAACATATCGCGGATAACATTGGTAATTCATATTGTACAATTTTATTGATTGGGTATTCTGCAGAAGGAACACTTGGAAAGCAGTTGCTTGAGGGTACAGATATGATTCGTGTTAAAGACCGTGAATATCGCGTAAATGCCCAAATTAGAAAGATAGATGTTTTCTCCGGTCATGCAGACCAAACGGGTTTACTTCTATTTATTAAGGAACAAAATCCTACTTCACTTAAGAAGATTTTTTTATCACACGGAGAAGAGGAAAGTATGTTGGAATTTAAAGATAAGATTCACGAACTTGGTTTCAAGGAAGTTATTTTACCTTCCAAGCACGATACTTTCGACCTTTAATTTTACTTTTGTATTGAATTTAAAATGCTCTTATGCGAACTTTATTAGAATTTGAAAAGCCAATTGCGGAATTAGAAGATAAGTTGATCGAAATGCGCAAATTAGCTCTTGAGAATAATGTAGATGTAACTAGTGCCGTAGCATCTCTAACTGATAAAATTTTAGAATTGAAGAAGGAAACCTTCTCAAATTTGACTCGTTGGCAACGTGTCCAGCTCTCACGTCATCCCGATCGTCCTTATACTTTTGATTACATTGAAAAGATGTGTTCAGAGTTTATTGAAATTCACGGGGATCGATCTGTCGCTGATGATAAAGCCATGGTGGGAGGTTTTGGGAATATTGATGATGATTTTTCGGTGATGTTTATTGGCCAACAAAAAGGTAGGAATACAAAACAACGTCAATTCCGTAATTTCGGAATGCCTAACCCAGAGGGATACCGAAAAGCACTTCGTTTAATGAAGATGGCAGAGAAATTCAATAAGCCAATTGTTTGTTTTATTGACACGCCTGGTGCTTTTCCTGGATTAGAGGCAGAAGAGCGTGGTCAAGGTGAGGCCATTGCACGCAATATTCGTGATATGTTTATGTTAAAGGTACCTGTTATTTGTATCATAATAGGTGAAGGTGCCTCTGGTGGTGCTTTGGGTATTGCCGTGGGTGATCGTGTATTAATGATGGAAAATACGTGGTATTCCGTTATTTCTCCTGAATCTTGCTCGTCTATTTTGTGGAGAAGTTGGAATTATAAAGAGCAAGCTGCAGAAGCATTAAAATTGACCGCTGAAGATATGTTAGGGAATGGGCTAATTGATGGTATCATTCCAGAACCTCTCGGAGGTGCTCATTTAGATTTGGCTTCTGCTGTGACTATTGTAAAAGATGTCATTATAAAAGAATTAGCGATTTTGAATAAAATGGATCCACAAGAACGCATTATGTCTCGAATAGAAAAATTCGGGAAGATGGGTGTCGTAGTCGAATAAGCTGATGGGTTCCAACATAGCTGTTGTTTTTGATTTAGGTAATGTATTATTACCAATAAATTTAGAATTAACTTATTCTGCCTTTGCTAGGTTCACGGAGTATTTTTCTGCTCAAGAGGTACAATACATTACGGAAACTGAAGGTTTATGGGTTCCATATGAATCTGGCTTAGAAACGTGTAGTGAATTTAGAGATCGTTTACGTGCTCGATTTCAGTTAGAATGTACGGATAGTGAATTCGATTTTGCATTTTCTTCTCTTTTGCTTGAGTTTCCTGTCGGTGTTGTTTCTCTTTTGCAAGAAGTGAAATCTAATTTTTCTGTTTATTTGCTAAGTAATACAAGTCGTATTCATTCACATTTGTTTTTGCAGAACGATTCTTTGTTTTCATTATTCGATTTTGTCCATTTATCCTATGAAATGGGTGTTTCAAAGCCAGATAAAGAAATATACCAACAAGTCATTGTTTCAAACCAATTGCAAAATAAGCGTATTGTATTTTTCGATGATAATAAATTTAATGTGCAGTCGGCACTGGAATTTGGATGGGATGCAGTCTTAATTGACCCAATCAATTCTTTTTCACAAATCAGAAATCATTTACAACAGTATGTTAATTAAATCCCCGCTATTTGATTTTTTGTTTCAGGCTACCGGTTGGAAGGTAG
The DNA here is from genome assembly GCF_964796385.1 of Aquirufa sp. Classification (NCBI taxonomy): domain Bacteria; kingdom Pseudomonadati; phylum Bacteroidota; class Cytophagia; order Cytophagales; family Flectobacillaceae; genus Aquirufa; species Aquirufa sp. The sequence goes on from NZ_CBAUBA010000029.1 coordinate 32,624, forward strand.
TAGGAAATGTACCTAGACATCTCGCTAAAAGTTTGACAATTGTTTGTCCGCATGCAACTTGGAAAGACTTTCCTGTAGGCCTAGGGGCTCGTTCTATGATGAATATGCCCATTTATTTTTGGGGTAAAAAAGAATTATTTGATGGTTTTAAGGGCAGTATTTTTCGTTGGCTCGGAGGTTATCCTGTAGACCGTTCGCGAAATACTAATCTTGTTGGCTCCATAGTAGACATTTATAATTCTAAAGACACATTTCATGCTGTTTTAGCCCCAGAGGGTACACGTAAAAATGTAGAATCTTTAAAAACTGGATTTTATTATATCGCAGTGCAAGCAAATGTACCAATCGTAATGATTGGCTTTGATTATGTAAATAAGGAAATTCGAATTCGTGAACCTTATATGCCAACTGGCGATTTTGAAAAGGATAAGCTTGTCATCGCTGAGTATTATCAAACGATTCCTGGTGTTCAAAAATCATGGATTTTGAATTATTTAGCTGATCGTGTATAATGCACAATCAGTTCGGCTGTTTTTTTAGAAGCGCCTTCGGTGCCAATAATTTCCTGTAAATCCTCGTAATCCCTTATTTGTTTTAATCTAGCTGGATCATTATCCACAAGTAGTGGTGTGAGATGTTCGGATATATGTTCACTAGAAAACGCAGTTTGAATCAGTTCAGGTACTGCTTTTCGGTTTAAAATTATATTAATTAGAGAGATATATTTAACCTTTACCAGTAGTTTAGCTAAAGAATAAAATAACCAATCTGTCTTGTATACGACTATTTGAGGTATTTTGAGAAGGGCTGTTTCCAATGTGGCGGTTCCAGATGTGACGATAGCCGCTTTGGCTTTTGATAAGGTGCGATACGTGTCGTCGAGGATATAGGTTAACCCTGATTTTTTGATTAATTCACTCCACTCACTCACGCCGGCAATCAGGAAATTCGTTTGTGGGTTATCTGCTACTAGCTTTTTAAATATAGGAATGGCAGCTTTTATTTCTTGTTTTCTGCTTCCTGGAAGTAAGGCAACAAATGGTAGAGGGTGATTCCAATCAGTTGGTGAATTTTGTGCTTGAAACTGGGCTACTGAATCTTGGAGTGGATTTCCAACATAATGCGTAGAGATGCCTCTTTCGTGGAACATTATTTCTTCAAATGGGAATATAACGTATAATTGGTCAACCCACTTTTTAATATCTTCAATACGTCCTTTATTCCAAGCCCATACTTTTGGAGCAATGTAAAATTGGGTATGAAATCCTTTAATTTTGGCAATTCGTGCAGCTTTAAGATTGAATCCACCATAATCAATAAAGATAACCGTGTCAGGTTTAAACGCAGAAATTTGATTTCCAAATTTAGAAAAAAGGCCTTTTAGTTTATTCAAATTTTGAATGACTCCTAATAAGCCCATAATGGCCAATTGGGTGTGATGAATAAGAATTTCAGCTCCTTGATTCTTCATGTAATCGCCGCCCCAACCTTTTATGATAGCATTTGGATCAATAAGTTTAATTTCGCGGATTAAATTTGATCCGTGTAAATCTCCTGATTTTTCTCCTGCTAAAATAAAGTATTTCATTTAGGCTTCACCGTAATATTCAACGGAATTTTTATTTGTTTCGATCAGGTGTAATTTATGTAATTGAGCTGATTCAGATACAGACGTAATTGCAGGTGCTAATATTTTCCAGAATTCCATTATGAGTATTTCACAACTAGCTAGTTTGCCGTGCATAAAATCCACATCTAAATTTAGATTTTTGTGGTCGACCTTATCTATTATTTTTTCTTTTATAATGTCTCCTAATTGTTTTAAATCAAATGCGAAACCAGTATCTACATTCGGCTTCCCTTT
>NZ_CBAUBA010000030.1:0-32718 GCF_964796385.1 Aquirufa sp.
AGTCGACAGGTATAGGCGCGCGTATTTTTATGCCTGCTTTTGGTATGATTGGTATCGATTATGGTTTTGCGTTGGATAAGCCGCGTCCGGGGGAATCGGATTTTGGCCGACAAGCATTTACGTTTTCGATTGGTCAGCAAATTAGATAAGCATGAAAAAGTCGATTTTTTTCTTAATTTTGGGACTTGCATGTATAGGTCAACGGACCTTTGCGCAGAAGTTTGGATATATCGACACGGAGTTTATTACATCTAAAATGCCAGAGTATCAGAAGGTTCAAGTGAAAATTGACCAAATGACCGAGGCTTGGATGAAAGATATTGAGCTAAAAAACGAAGAAGTTCGGAAGTTGGAGAAAGACTATCATTTGGAGGAATTACTTCTTACAGATGAGTTGCGTCGGCAACGTTTAGAGCAGATTCGATTAAAAAATAAAGAGGCAACTGATTTTCAAAATATGATTTTCGGATCGGAAGGTGAATTATTCAAAGCCAAATTAAATGGATTTAAGCCCATCTTGGATGAAATTTCGAAGGCAGTTGAGCGTGTAGTGCGCCAAAAACGCTTGGATTTTCTCTTCGATAAGGCAAGTGAAGGTTTAGCAATGATCTACACGAATCCGGTACATGATTATTCTGATTATGTGTTGGAGGAGCTCGGATTGGAATTAGACCCTAACATAAAAAAGTAGCGACTTGTACGTTGCGCAGTTAGTAGATAAAAAAAATAAAAAACAACTAGATTAAACTTTTATGAAAAACAAACTATTCTTAGCGATGAGCCTTGTGTTTGGTATGGCTATTTTACCAGCAAAAGCACAAGTTAAAATTGGATTTATTAATGCGGATTATATCCTAAGTCAAATGCCAGAAGCAAAGCAAGTGGAGGAAGATTTGAAAAATACGCAAAAACAATATGAGACGTTATATCAAGGAAAGGTGAAAGATTTTCAAGATAAGTTAGCTGCGTTTGAAAAATTGAATGCAGATCCAAAAGCTGCCGATATCATTAAGCAGGACAAAGAAAAAGAATTGCAAAATTTACAAACGTCGATTCAAGAGTTCCAACAAAACTCACAGTCTTCATTGCAAAAGAAGCAAGCACAATTGTTGCAACCTCTATTGAAGAAAGTAGAAGAGAACATGCATGCCGTGGCAACTGAAAATCAATTTACGTATGTATTTAACTATGATGCAGGTATGGGAACAGCGCCAATTTTATTGCACTACCCAACAGAAGCAAATATTTCAGATTTGGTATTGAAGAAAATGGGTATTACGCCTAAGCCAGCTACGGCGGCAGCGGCTCCAGCACCAGCTCCAGCAGCAGCACCCAAGAAAAAATAAGTTGAGTTATTATCTTTGAGAAAGCCCTGACGAAAGTCGGGGCTTTTTTTGTAGAGATGCGATACTTCGCGTCTGTTTAAATAAAAACGCAAATTATAATGTTTCAATATGTGGAATGTGATTTTTCAGTTCGCTTCCTTATTCAGTGATAAATACTACTGGAATGCCTGATTTAAGAAAGATTTTCTTGTCGATTCCCGATACCTTTATGGAAAAACAGCGAATAGTCGCCCGTTTACCTTATTCTTCTTTTTGGAGAAGTTTATTTTGAAAGAGTAATATAATGACTACTCCACAAAAAATGGCGGCATCTGCAAAATTAAAAATGGGTGTCGAATAGTAACTACCACCCCAAAAAGGAATCCAAGAGGGGAGAATACCTTCCCAAAAATCAAAGAAAAACATGTCAATAACTTGACCATGAAACAGTCGGAATGGCGATTCTAAGGGAGCATTGTCAAACCAAACGCCATAGAATACCGAATCAATCAAGTTACCTACAGCTCCGCCTAAAACGAGAGCTACACATGTTAAAAATAAGGGCTTGTTGTTTTTTACCGTTAATTGGTATAGTAAGTAACCGATACCAAACATGGCTACAATTCGAAATAAGGTTAAAATCAATTTCCCATAAGCCGACCCTAATTGCATCCCAAATGCCATACCCGGATTCAGGGTATAGTGAAGTTTTACGTAGGATCCGATAAGCTCTATTTGGCCAAAATAGCCTGGCTCCATAAAAAAGTGGACGCTAATTTTAATGAGTTGATCTATGCAAATAATCAGCAAACTGAGCAAAAAATACCGGTAGTTAGATTTCATTAGGTAGTTTTTCTTCGACGAACTTCTTTTTGTAATAGGGCAAATTCTCTGGATGTTTGGCCAGCAATGGAACTGTTTTCATCTGCCCGACGGAATAGATACGGCATTACTGATTCAATTGGGCCATATGGCACATATTTAGCCACATTGTATCCTGCCGCTGCTAAGTTGTAACTGACATTGTCCGACATCCCTAATAATTGCGCAAAATAAATATGTTTGTGATCATTCGAAATTTCGGCCGCATGCATTGCCTCCGTTAATTGCAAGCAACTTGCTTCATTATGCGTCCCAATGCAGAAATTAACTTTATCTATGTGCTGGAGGCATACTAACATACCCTGATTAAAATCGTGGTCTGTTGCCGATTTTTCTTTATGTAGCGGCTCTGAATATTCATCTTCATGCGCCCTTTGTCTTTCTTTTTCCAAATAGGCACCACGTACGAGTTTGACTCCTAAATGGTATCCCTTTGTTTCAGCCGTAGCAATCGCTTCGGTGAGGTTTGCCAACATATCTATGCGGTACATTTGGTACGTATTGAATATGATGGCTTCGTCTTTGTTAAACTTTTCCATCATTTCATAAGCCAAAACATCGATCGTTGTTTGAATCCAACTTTCTTCCGCATCAATAAATAACTTTACATGTAAATCAGCGGCTAATTGGCATATATCAATCAGCAAATCTTTGCTATGCTGGTAAGCGGCCTCATTTTCTTCGGCAAGACCTGCTTCTGTTTGAAATTCTTCTAATAATTCTATTTGAAAAATACCGGTCATCTTGAAGACTGCAAATGGAATAGCGGAATCTATGTGCGCCTTCCGAATTGTTTCTTGGATTTCCTTTTTCGTTTTTTGGAAAGACTTTTCGCTTTCTTCACCTTCCACAGAGTAGTCCAGGATAGTCCCGATTTTTCCATTGTAAAGTTGGGTAATTATTTTTTGACATTCTTCAATGCTTTCACCCCCACAAAATTGTTCGAAAAGAGTTGATTTAATCAGTTTTTTGATGGGAAAGTGTAGGAAAAGGAGCAATTTGATAAAAAAAGTCCCTAACTTTACAATCCAAATTTGATTCATAGCAGCGAAAATCCAATAGGATTTACTGAGTTTGAAATCAGATTTTGATGAGAAGGCAATTTTTGTGTCTTCGAATGATAATTGATTCAAGGTCTTTGAATACGAAGGTTGATTCATTTATTTCAAAAGTAGGGTGCAAATATAAGAGAATATATCTTCCGTTTTTCGGAAAATTTATAATTTAATAAACAAAAATTAGGGGACGCGTGTCCTTGTTAATCCAATAAATATGAATGCCAATTTAGACATAGTACCGATGCAGGAGTGGATTCAGACTGGTGGAAAACCGTTAATTATTGCGGGTCCATGTTCAGCTGAAACAGAGGAGCAAGTATTAGAAACTGCTCGCCGTATCAAAGCGGAAGGTTTTGCACACATTATGCGTGCTGGTGTATGGAAGCCACGTACACGTCCAGGAAGTTTTGAAGGGATGGGAGAGCCTGCTTTAAAATGGTTGGTGGAAGCGAAGAAAGAAACAGGTTTGCCGCTTGCAATTGAAGTAGCAACTCCAGAGCACATTGAATTGGCATTGAAATATGGTGTAGATGTTTTGTGGATTGGTGCGCGTACGACAGTTAATCCATTTAATGTTCAGGATTTAGCTGATGCATTAAAAGGAGTGGATGTACCCGTTTTGGTAAAGAATCCAGTAAATCCTGATTTAGCTCTTTGGGTAGGTGCTTTTGAGCGTTTACAAGGTGCAGGAATTAAGAAGTTAGGTGCGATACACCGTGGCTTTTCGAATGCACAAGAAACTAAATATCGTAACTCACCCATGTGGGCAATGGCTGTTGAATTGAAACGTTTATTTCCGCAAATGCCATTGATAGGTGATCCTTCGCACATGGCGGGTAAGCGTGCGTTATTGATGGAATTATCTCAACGTATTTTGGATTTGAATTACGATGGTATGATTATCGAGACGCACCGTGATCCAGATGCTGCTTGGTCTGATGCTTCGCAGCAAGTAACTCCTGAGAAATTGGGCGAGATGTTGCGTGAATTAGAAGTTCGTAATGCAAATTATGGGGCTGATTTCTCTGATGAATTAGCGAGTCTTCGTGAGAAGATTGATAACATTGACCGTGAATTGTTAGAGGTTCTTGCAGCACGGATGTCAGTCGTTGAGAAATTAGGGGAATACAAGCGTGACAATAATGTAGCTGTTTTGCAATTAGATCGTTGGAAGCAATTGCACAATGATCGCGCTAACCAAGCAAAAGGCTTAGCCTTATATCCAGAATTTGTAGAAGAATTGTTTAAGTTGGTGCACCTAGAATCAATCCGTAAGCAAACGGAAGTAATGAATTCTGCAACAGCATAACACATATTGAATTAAGAGGTGAGAGGTAAGAGATAAGAGGTAACATGGGGCACCTCTTATCTCTTACCTCTTACCTCTTACCTCTCACCTCTTACTTACCTGATAGCTCCCCCAAAACACAAGTCCCATCCCGATACACACGAAGAAAGATGGGAATCCGTGTCCTATAATGATTTCAATCAAGATAGAAAATAATACGGCGCTGTTGCCTACGGCACCAGCAATACTTGTCTTTTCATTGAGAAGGGCCTGTGTTGTGAAGTATTGAACGCCAAGTGCCAATAAGCCCATAATCAACGCCCATGCCCATTCCGCTCCTTGAGGCGTCACCCATTTTCCCGTAAAAAAACTATTGGGATAATCTCCCCACGTACCTAAGGCCAATGAGACACTGGATGCAATAAATCCCGCCGCCATAAACGATACCACCACCCAGCGCGAATCATAATATTTTTGAGCTTCTTTAATTGCTAAATAGCCTAATGCCGTTCCCATAGCATAAATAATCCCAGTAGCATGATGGAGCAGCTGGCCTTGCGCCTCCGGTTGGAAAATTAAAAGAATTCCCAAAAAGCCAATTATTAAATACAAAACCTGTCTAGTCGTAAGTCGTTCATTGGGGAAAATAAAGAAGCTAAAGATTGCAATGAAAAGAGGGAAGGCTTGGCCATATGTATTTGTTAAGGAGAGGTCTAGGTGCTCCAACGTGAAAAATAGGCAATATAGGGTAAAAGCGCCCAATAAACCGCGCATTATGATGAAGTATAATTTCCCTCCAGTTTGAATGGCTGGGGTACGGTATAAACTAGTTAATAAAAATGGTAGGCCCACAGCGCTGCGAAAAAACACGAGTTCAACAGATCCGAATCGGGTGGTCATGGATTTGGCGATTGCCGACATCAGCGCAAAACACAAAGAAGAAAGTAGCATATAGCCAATTCCCTTATTTAGAAATAGTAGTTTTTTAAAGTCTATTTGCATGAAAAATCAGTCACAGGCCCCACGGGGATTCGAGCAAATTTTGGTAACTTGCATCTCAATTTCAAAGGTATGACAAAAAAGATTATTTTTTCTCCTGATGCTCCAGCGGCCATAGGTCCTTACTCGCAAGCCGTGGAAATAAATGGCGTGTTGTATGTATCTGGTCAAATCGCATTAGCTGCGTTTGAAGCAGGTGTTTCTATTGAGGATGAAACGGAGCAAGTGATGAAAAATTTGGGTCATATCTTAGCCTCTGCAGGTTATACGTATCAAGAAGTCGTAAAATGTACCATTTTCGTGAAAGACATGGGGCACTTTGCTCAAATCAATGCCGTTTATGGCTCGTTTTTTAGTGAAAATTTTCCTGCACGTGAAACTGTTGAGGTAGCTCGTTTACCCAAAGATGTTCGTGTAGAAATTTCTTGTATTGCCCATAAATCATAAATCATGTCTCAAAAAGTTCGCGTTCGCTTTGCTCCAAGTCCTACAGGACCCTTGCACATTGGAGGTGTTCGAACAGCTTTATATAATTATTTATTCGCTCGCAAAACAGGTGGTACGTTTATTTTACGTATTGAGGATACAGATCAAGCACGTTTTGTGCCTGGTGCCGAACAATATATACTAGATAGTTTAGCTTGGCTTGGAATTAGCCCTGACGAGGGCGTAGGAGCCGATGGGCCACATTCGCCTTATCGTCAAAGTGAGCGCAAAGCGCTTTATAAGCAATATGCTGATCAATTATTAAGGGAGGGGAAAGCATACATTGCTTTTGATTCATTCGAGGAGCTTGAAGCCATGCGTACACTTTACGAAAGTAAAGGCTCTGCATTTCAGTACAATGCCCTAACACGGGTAAAACTGAGTAATTCGTTGGCTCTTTCAAAGGCCGAAGTTGACGCATTACTGGCCTCGGAGACTCCCTATGTAATCCGGCTAAAAGTTCCAGCGAAAGGCGAAATTCGATTTCAGGATAGCGTTCGGGATTGGGTGCATGTACACACCTCGAGCATGGATGATAAGGTTTTAATGAAATCAGATGGAATGCCTACCTATCATTTAGCCAATGTCGTGGATGATCATATCATGGAAATAACCCATGTTATTCGAGGTGAAGAATGGTTGCCATCCGCGCCATTACATATTTTGTTGTACCAATCTTTTGGTTGGCAAGCACCTCAATTCGCCCATTTGCCTTTATTATTAAAGCCTGAAGGGAATGGAAAATTATCAAAGCGCGATGCAGATTTAGGTGGATTTCCTGTTTTCCCAATGGAGTGGACCGACCCACAATCAAGTGCTATTTCAAAAGGGTTTAAGCAAGAAGGCTATTTGCCAGCGGCAACACTTAATTTTTTAGCTTTTTTGGGATGGAATCCGGGTACAGAACAAGAATTGTTTAGTTTAGATGAGTTGGTTGATGCTTTTTCATTGGAGCGCATCAATAAAGCCGGTGCTAAATTTGATGTTAACAAGGCGAAATGGTTTAACCAGCAATATTTAAAGCAATCGGATAGTAAGGAATTAGCGCAAGTCTATTTACCTAATTTGCCAGCGAAAGATGCAGATGCCTTTGTTCAATTGTTTTTGGATCGTGTTACTTTTCCGCAGGAATTAGGCCAATTGGTGCATGAGTTTTCTCAAAAACCTCATGCGTATGATGAGGTTGTTTTAGCTACTAAGTGGAATTTAGAAGCGCAAAAAGGGCTGCAGGTGCTCGCTGCTTCATTACCTACCTGTTCCACTTGGGATGCCGATGGGATCAAACATACGATTCATGTCGCCTTGGAGGAAGCTGGAATTAAAATGGGTAAAGTGATGCAAATGTTACGAGTTGCTTTGAGTGGGAATGGCGCAGGTCCAGACTTGATGATTTCCATGCAATTATGGGGAAAGGACGAAGTAAATGAACGAATAAATGCGGCTTTGTCCGTTTTTCCTAAACTTGTGTCATGAAAGGTAAATCGCAATCCATTCCGAAAGTACCTAAAGTTCATCCCGATTTGGCTGGCTTTGAAATGAATATAGATTCATTTGGTCAGATAACGACGACGTTAAATCGAGATAAGTTGAATACCTTTTTAGATAAAGAAATGCCTGAGGATAAAAAAAGAAAGTCGAAAAAAGATGAAAGTAACGAAGGATGATGTAGTTAAGATTGCGCATCTAGCCCGTTTAGAGTTGAAAGATTCGCACGTGGGTGATATGCAGGATTCCATCAATAAAGTTTTGGACTGGATGGAAGCGTTAAATGCCGTAGATACTACGGGTGTGGCTCCTTTGGTGCACATGACATCTTCATTAAATCACTTTCGGGAGGATGTGGCTAAGGAAGGTTTGGATCGGAAGGTGGCATTGGCATTGGGTCCCGATACAAATGAGAAATATTTTAAAGTTCCTCAGGTAATTGAATAATTAGCCGATGTAATAGGCAATTGCCTTTTTCATTTCGGATGTTGAAACCGGTATGTCATATCCGCAATCTCCGATACCTGTAAGTAATGAAAAACGAATTTCCCCTCCTCTGTTTTTTTTGTCTTGAGCCGTTAATTTGATGATGGCAGGAATTTCGTCTACAGTTAATTTCACTCGACCGTAGGTTTCAAAAAGATAAATCTCAATCGACCCAAGTTCCTCTTGACTAATTAAGCTACGATGATAGGCAATAAATGCCTCCATGATCATGCCTACAGCAATCGCTTCTCCGTGTAAAATTCGTCGTTTACCTAAATTTAGTAAATACGTTTCCACAGCGTGGCCGAGGGTATGGCCAAAATTTAATATTTTGCGCAATCCTGCCTCTTTGGGATCTTCAGCAACGACCGCTTTCTTTATTTCTACTGAATGGCTAATAAGGTCAGCAAAGTTGATGTCTTCAAAACCTTTGTGGCTAATTTCTTCCCATTTTTCTTCATCACGGATCAAACAATGTTTGATGATTTCGGCATAACCAGAGAGTTTTTGGCGTTCAGGTAACGTTTGAATGAAATCAGGGTCTATGAGCACCGATTTAGGTAATTGGAATACACCTAGATGGTTTTTGAAACTTTGGAAGTCGATTCCTAATTTTCCGCCAACACTTGCATCTACTTGGGCTAAAAGTGTAGTTGGGATTTGAATAAAATCGATACCTCTTTTATATGTTGCAGCGCAAAATCCTCCCATGTCTCCAATGACTCCACCGCCTAGATTTATGACTAAGCTGTGTCGGTCCATATTTGACTTGGTCATGATATCCCAAATACGTTCACACGTATGTAAGGTTTTATTCTCCTCACCAGATTTTATGATGATTTTTGTGAATTTACTTGACAGTAGTGATTTGATTTTGGGTAAGCAATATTTGTTTGTATGTTCGTCGGCAATCACCGCGATATGCGAATACGAGTTCTCGGCTAAATAGCGGTAGAGCGATGTGGAAATTGGGCCGATTTGAACAGACATGTATGAAAAATTTCGAATTAAATTCAAAAATACAAGGAATTTAGCAAAATGGGTGATTTGTAACCTGAATTTTGGTTTTGTGGAATGCTTTTTCTTGCCTAATTTTGTCACCGCTTGAGTAAGTCCACAACTTAGAACATATTATGAGAGAAATTCAATTTAGAGAAGCCTTGCGTGAGGCGATGCAAGAGGAAATGAGACGTGATGATACGGTCTTTTTGATGGGTGAGGAAGTTGCTGAATACAATGGTGCTTATAAAGTTTCTCAAGGCATGCTGGATGAATTTGGTCCTGATCGCGTGATTGATACGCCGATTGCTGAATTAGGTTTCGGTGGAATTGCGGTAGGAGCATCTGCGAATGGACTTCGCCCGATTGTTGAATTCATGACCTTCAATTTTTCGTTAGTAGCGATTGATCAGGTGATTAATTCAGCAGCAAAATTGATGTCTATGTCCGGAGGCCAATATTCATGCCCAATTGTTTTTCGTGGTCCTACGGGAAATGCTGGTCAATTATCTTCACAGCATTCGTCTAATTTTGAAAATTGGTTTGCCAATACACCTGGTTTAAAAGTAGTTGTTCCTTCAAATCCTGCGGATGCAAAAGGTTTGATGAAATCAGCTATTCGTGACAATGATCCTGTTATTTTTATGGAGTCGGAAGTAATGTATGGTGACAAGGGTTTTGTTCCAGATGGTGAATATTTAATCCCAATAGGTAAAGCTTCTATTGTGAAGGAAGGAAAAGACGTTACGATCGTAACATTTGGAAAAATGCTTTCACGCGTGGTTATGCCTGCGGTAGAAGAATTGGAAAAACAAGGATTTAGTGTTGAAGTGATTGATTTACGAACTGTTCGTCCTATTGACTATGCAACTGTTGTTGAATCTGTCAAGAAAACGAATCGCTGTGTGGTAGTTGAAGAAGCAAATCCATTGGCAGCTATTTCTTCTGAAATCACCTACCATTTGCAACGCTGGGCCTTCGATTATTTAGATGCTCCAGTTGTGCGTGTTAACTCACGAGATTTGCCTTTACCTTATGCACCTACGTTGATCGATGAGATTTTACCAAGTGTTGAGCGTACGATTGCAGCCGTAAAAACGGTAACATATCGGAAGTAGTCAACAGTAGTCAGTCGCTAGTCGTCAGTCATTTAGTTAAATTAAAAGCCCTACTTGGAAATCCAAGTAGGGCTTTAGATTTTTAAATAAACATCAGTGACTAGCAATTGTTGACTAGTGACTGACGACTAGCGACTATAGTACATAGATAAACCGGGATCCATCGACATCCACACCTTCAAGTTTTGTTCTCCCCTTGCGTGCCTCTAGTAATTCAGCGGCTTCCTTTGGATTAGTTACAACCTTATCGTTTATTTTGGTGATAATTGAACCTTTTGACAGGCCATACATTTCGAGGCGGCCATCTGGTAAAACATCAACAACCTTTACGCCTGAACTGACATTAAATTTCTCTTTATCGGCATTGGTAATCGGGCCAAATTTAGCTCCTAAGAATTCTGATTTATAGGATTCACTAGATTCGCCTTTTAGAATGGACGTATTACCGTCCTTGTTTTTAAGCATTACAGTAAATTCCTTTGTTTGGCCATCACGGTTAACTGTGACACGCACAGCCTCACCCGGACGCTTGCTACTTACAATTTCCATTAATTTCGACGTTGTCTTTGTCTCTATTCCTTCCACTTTGGTAATGACATCGTTAATTTTCACACCGGCATCCTTGGCTGCGGAATTCTCTGAAAAGCCACCTACGTAAATTCCCGTGGATATTTTAAGATCTTTTTCGTCTACTAATTTAGCGTTGACCTCTGAAATACTTACGCCAAGGAACCCACGTTGTACGTTGCCATATTTAATAAGATCTCCTGAAACTTTTTTGACAATGCTTACAGGGACAGCAAATGAATAACCGGCAAACTGGCCTGTTCGGGAATAAATGGCTGTATTTATTCCTATCAATTCCCCTTTCAGATTAACTAAAGCTCCACCGGAATTACCAGGATTTACGGCCGCATCTGTTTGAATAAAGGATTCTAATGGGTTTGAGGCTCCGTCGCCATCGCGATCGATGATATTTTGACGGCCTTTAGCTGATATAATTCCTGCCGTTACTGTTGACTCTAAATTGAATGGATTTCCTACGGCAAGTACCCATTCGCCTACTTTTACATTGTCAGAATCGCCAAAATTCAAAAACGGCAAGCCAGTTGCCTTAATTTGAATTACTGCCAAATCAGATGATGGATCTGTCGAGATAACCTTAGCTTTAAATTCGCGTTTGTCATTCAACATGACCGTGATTTCAGAAGATTCAGCTACTACGTGATTGTTTGTGACAATATATCCATCTGAACTTATGATTACTCCTGAACCCGATGCTTCTTGTGGCTGAGGTGATTGGCGGCGACCACCACCTCCAAATGGATCTCCATATCCGCCAAATAATTCTTCAAATGGGTTAGATGGCTGGCGTGATCGTTGTTGCATTTTAGTTTTAATGTGCACGACAGCAGGCGTTGTTTTTTCAGCTGCATAGGTGAACTCTCCAGGGTTTCCTGGTGCATTTATACTTGAAATATTACTTGTAAAGGCTGATGGCGCATTGCTTATAGAAGCTGACGAACCTAAATCGAATAATTGATAGGCCCCTAGTGTGGCTCCACTAGATAATAAGGCTATGACTACATAGGATTTTAACTGATTTTTCATTTCCATTTTTTGTTTTTTTATTTGTTACGAATTTAACGTAAAAATGAATTGCTTATTGACTTATTAACAAGTTTTAAGAATTTGTAGAAAATTTTATTTGCCAATGGAAATGGCTATTTTTGTTGCTTTAATTTTACCCAACGAACATTCGAATGATTTTAAGTGAGCAAGAGCAATTAAGGCGTCAAAAACGGAATGAGTTAATCGCATTAGGTATTGATCCGTATCCTGCGGCTGAATATCCGGTTAATGTTCATTCGGCTGAAATATTGGCTCGATATAAACCAGATGAAAATAACTATCAAGAGGTAGTTTTAGCTGGTCGCTTGATGGGTTTTCGAATCATGGGTAATGCCTCTTTTGCTGAGTTGCAAGATGCAGAAGGTCGTATTCAATTGTATTTTCGTCGGGATGATTTGTGTCCTGAGGAAGATAAAACCTTGTATAACACTGTTTTTAAGAAGTTATTAGATATTGGTGATATTATCGGTGTTAAGGGATATGCATTTACCACGCAGGTGGGTGAAATTTCCGTTCACGTTCGCGAGTTTACGATACTTTCCAAAGCCCTCCGCCCTTTACCCGTCGTCAAAGAAGCTGAAGGTCAAACTTATGATGCCTTCTCTGATCCAGAAATGCGTTATCGTCAACGCTACGTTGATTTAATAGTCAATCCACACGTTAAAGATATATTCATTAAGCGTGCCAAAATCGTTTCTACCATGCGCAGCATGTTTGATTCACGTGGCTGGCTTGAAGTTGAAACGCCCGTATTGCAAGCGGTTCATGGAGGAGCGGCTGCTCGTCCGTTTAATACACACCATAATACGCTGGATATGCCGCTTTATTTACGCATTGCAAATGAGTTGTATTTGAAGCGTTTGATTGTTGGCGGTTTTGACGGCGTATATGAGTTTGGAAAAATGTTCCGTAATGAAGGAATGGATCGGACACATAATCCAGAATTTACTTCATTGGAATTCTATGTGGCCTACAAGGACTATCATTGGATGATGGATCTTACAGAGACTATTTTCCAGACGGTAGCACAAACATTGCATGGCCAAACCAAAATACAAGTTGGCGAAAATCAAATCGAATTTGCCGGACCATACCCGCGTTTAACAATCTCAGGTGCAATATTGCAGTATGGGGGAGTGGATGTAGATGCCATGTCTGAATCTGAATTGCGCGCACATTGCTTGATTTTAGGAATGGACGTAGATAATCAAATGGGTAAAGGGAAATTGATCGACGAGTTATTTGGAGAAAAGGTAGAGGCTAATTTGATTCAGCCTACGTTCATCACCGACTACCCCGTTGAAATGTCCCCATTAACCAAAAAACACCGTTCAAAGCCAGGCTTAGTAGAGCGATTTGAATTGTTTGTCAATGGAAAAGAAATTGCGAATGCCTACTCAGAATTAAATGATCCGATTGATCAGAAAGAGCGTTTTGAAGATCAATTGCGTTTGGCTGAAAAAGGAGATGATGAGGCCATGGCGATGGATTTCGATTTTTTACGCTCGTTGGAATATGCGATGCCACCTACATCTGGAATTGGCATTGGTATTGACCGCTTGACCATGTTGATGACCAATCAATCATCTATTCAAGAAGTATTGTTTTTCCCTCAAATGAGATCAGAAGTAATTAAAGAAGTTTCTTCAGACAGTGATTTCGTACAAGCAGGTGTCCCTGAAGTTTGGATTCCAGCCTTGCAAAAAATTGGAATTTTAACATTGGCTATACTTAAAGAAGCTAATCCTAATAAATTATTTAATGACTTAGGAGGTATGCGCAAGAAGTTGAAGATTGATGTGGCATTGCCTTCCAAAGAAGAAATTATCGCCTGGATCGGATAGAACATAAAAAAAGCCCTCATGATGAAGGCTTTTTTTTCTCTTTAACTAGAGATCAATGGGGCAATAAATATATATTGAAATCTACTGATTTGCTCTAATCAAAAATCCGAAAGAAAAATTAGATTTTCTTTACGTTGATTGCGTTTGCTCCACGCTTTCCATCAGTAACTTCGTAAGATACTGAATCATTTTCGCGAATTGTAACACCTGAAAGGCCTGTTACGTGTACGAAGATGTCTTCACCTGTTTGATCGTCAACTACAAATCCAAATCCTTTGGTCTCGTTGAAAAATTTTACTTTACCAGTTTGCATAAAAAAAATGTTAAAAATTAATACCTAAATAAACCTTTCTGCGATCAAGTCGAACGTTGCGAAATCTAGAATCAAAAACTAATTAAAGAGGAAGATACTAGAGAGGGCAGGTCTGAACTATGGCTGAATTAAATCTTTTAAGTGGTCAAATGTATAAAAAATTATATTGTATGCAAGCAATTTAAAATAAATTATCAGTTTATAAAAAATAATTTAGTATTTTATTTATAATTTATATAATATTTTTAATTATATGAATTTTAATTCTGTAAATACTTATTTTTCAAGTATTTTTGGAAGTTAATTTTTTTCACTTTATGAACAGAATAAAATACTTCGTTGAGAATCAAGCCTTTGGAGTCTGTACACATATCGGTGAAAAATTTAAAATCTCTACAAGTAGCATTCGCTTATATTTTATTTACACCTCATTCCTGACATTGGGTTCCCCAATCATCATCTATCTGTTTTTAGCTTTCTGGATGAATATCCGTCGGTATTTACGTCAGCGAAATAATCCTTCTGTTTGGGATATTTAGAAACGTAAAGATTGGAAAGATTTTATTCCTTGAATGAAATATGCCCAAATGATTGATTTTGGATAGCTTTTTGTCCAGTATTTTTGTTGATGCGCAGCTAAATTATTCTTTTGATTCGACCATAAATATCCATAAAAACTCTTGTGGGCCTTTAAAATAGCTACTAGTTGGTTTATTTCGCCTTTTAGCAAAAACTGAATGCCTGCTATTCCATCTAATGCCATTCGGCCAAAAATTGTTTGCCATTTAGTTTTTGGATCCCAATTTTTATAGAGTAAGATTAAGTTATTTCTAAAATTCAGGTAAGTTTTCTGCGGATTCCCTTGTGGCAGTGTTCCCCCACCCACATGTAGAACTTCACTGGTAGCTATGGCAGCTACTTGATAGCCGGTGCGTTGTAGGCGCCAACAAAAATCAATTTCTTCCATGTGGGCAAAGAAGTCTGCATCTAATCCGCCAACTTCCCAATATGCTTTAGCCCGTACTACTAAACAAGCACCTGAAGCCCAATTCACTAAACTGGTTGGGTATTGATTAAAATTTTCCTCAACGGTGTCAAACAGTCGTCCGCGGCAGAATGGGAAACCATAGTTGTCCCAAAACCCACCCGCAGCACCTGCATATTCAAATTTAGTTGGATTGTCATAGGCAAGTATATAAGGTTGAGCAGCTGCTACTGTTGGGTTATCCTGCATGTAGGTCATCAATCCATTGAGCCAATTGGCTTTTGGCTCAATATCGGAATTCATTAATACATAATATTCAGTATCTACTTGCGCTAAGGCGGTGTTGTAACCTCCTGCATATCCTTCATTTTTTGTCGATTGCAATAATCTAATTTGCGGATAATTTTTTTTCATCCATTCGACTGAATTATCTGTTGAGCCATTGTCGGCAACAATTACCTCAGCCTGTACGCTTGTTTCAAGTACTTTGGGTAGGAATTTTGCCAAAAAATTTTGGCCATTAAAGTTTAGGATAACCACTGCGATCGACATGTCGCAAAGGTAAGTGTTTTCGTTTAATTAGAATTTCTTTGATAAAGATGTATTTTTGTTTCTTTGTCAATAAATGAAACGTATGTGGGAATCCTTATTTAGAAAGAAGTCAATCGATAAAATCATTTCGGATCAAGCGGAAATGGAAAATTTGGCTGGAAATCATCTAGTTCGCAATTTAGGTGTGCGCGATTTGACTTTTATGGGAATTGCGGCCATTATAGGTGCAAGTATTTTTTCTGCCATTGGGCAGGCATCTGCGAATGGCGGGCCTGCTGTTTCCATGTTATTTGTATTTACAGCCATGGCCTGTATGTTTACCGCTTTTTGTTATGCGCGTTTTGCTGCCACTGTACCTATTTCTGGTAGTGCCTACACCTACGCTTACACTAGTTTAGGTGAAATTGTAGCTTGGATTTTGGGTTGGAATTTATTGTTGGAATATGCTATTTCTAATGTAGCGGTCGCTATTTCGTGGTCCAAATACTTTGTTGACCTACTAGAAGGCTTAGGCTTCCATGTTCCTGAATTTTTAACCATGGATTATTTATCCGCGAAACGAGCCTTTTCAGCAGCTGAAGTAGGTATACAATCTGGCCAATCACTCGAATCAATGTCTGTCAATATTAGAGAAGGATATGCTGCTTTTGCTTCAGCTCCTACCATTTTCGGTTGGCATTTTGTTGCCAACATCCCCGCATTAGTAATTACGGTTGCCATAACTTACTTAGTTTATATTGGAATTAAAGAATCGAAAAACACCAACAATATTTTAGTTGTGTTGAAGTTGGCCGTCATCGCCCTTGTTGTAGGCGTAGGCGCCTTTTATGTTCAAGTTGAAAATTGGACTCCATTTGCGCCGAATGGCATTTCGGGTGTTTTAAAAAGCGTGGCTGCCGTTTGCTTTGCTTACATTGGTTTTGATTCTATTTCAACAACGGCAGAGGAGTGTAAAAATCCACAACGTGATATTCCCAAAGCCATGATGTGGGCTTTGTTGGTTTGCACGGTTCTCTATGTCATGGTGACGTTGGTACTTACGGGTATTGTGCCATCACATTTATTGGCTGGAATTGAAGATCCTTTGGCATTTATGTTCATGAAGGTTAATCTTCCTGGTGTCGCTGGTGTTGTCGCTGCAAGTGCGGTTATTGCCTTGACTTCGGCTTTGCTTGTCTACCAACTTGGTCAGCCACGGATTTGGATGACGATGTCACGTGATGGATTATTGCCAAAAGCTTTTGCGCGCATTCATCCAAAATATCACACGCCATCTTTTTCTACGATCATGACTGGGGTGTTGGTTGGAATTCCAGCGCTATTTGCGAATTTGGAGGAGGTAATTAACTTAAGCAGTATAGGTACATTATTTGCTTTTGTGCTTGTTTGTGGCGGGGTTTTAGTCCTGGATTTGGACCCAGAAAATCAGAAAAAATCAAAGTTTAAGATTCCATATTTGAATGCAGGTATTTGGGTTGGTGCTACATGGCTTGTGGCCTTGTATCTTTCACTGCCAGATGGGCAATCGTGGTTATCGTGGCTTCAAGGATATGTCGAAGGTGATTCCAAGGCAGATCATGTGATTATGTCTGGCTTTTTCCTGATTTGGTTAGTCTTGTCAATTTTTAGTTTTACCCATAAACTTTCGTTAATTCCAGTCCTAGGCTTATTGGTTAATTTATACCTGATGACTCAAATGGGCGCCACAAATTGGGAGCGCTTTTTTTACTGGTGCTTAGCCGGGATTGTTATTTATTTTGGATATAGTTATCGGAAGAGTAAATTAGCTTAATAGACGCTAGACTTTAGACGTTAGACGCTAGATTTTTTACATTAACTTCGAAGTTAACGAAAGTTCTATGGTCTAAAGTCTAACGTCCAAAGTCTAACGTCCAACGTCTATCGTCTAGTTCTCCCTTCTCCCCCCTAATAAATTCAGATAGTATAATAATTGAGCGAGCATACCTAGTGCTGCGACAACGTACGTCATTGCTGCCCACCAAAGTGCATCTTTGGACATGCTATATTCTGCTGGAGTAACGATGTTGTTTGCTTTAATCCAGGCTAATGCTCGATTAGAGGCATCAAATTCTACCGGTAGTGTGATAAAACTAAAAAGTGTAGCCATGGCGAAAAGGATTACACCAATTTGTAAAACGGTCGTATTTCCTGTTGAATACAACAGCATCATGCCACCCATTAACAATAAGGGCATAAACCCATTTGCGAAGTTTAGCATGGGAACCATCGCACTGCGGAATTGTAAAAAACTGTAAGCGCGCGCATGCTGAACGGCGTGTCCACATTCGTGCGCAGCAACTGCCGCCGCGGCTGCATTTCGGCCATGAAAGACATCCGCACTTAAATTGACTGTTTTGTCTGCTGGGTTGTAGTGGTCTGTCAACTTCCCATCTACGGTAATAACGCGCACGTCTGAAATGCCGTGGTCTGCAAGCATGCGATTCGCGATTTCTTCGCCGGAAAGATTACTTTGCAAGCTTTGTTCTGAATACGTTTTAAACTTGGATTTTAGGCGCCATGAAATAAGCATGCCAAGTACACCAAAAATGATTGCTATGAAATACATATTTTTATTGTTTTAGTTTTTGAATAATTCCTGTTGTTGAATAACTAGGTACTAATGGAATAGTTTTAACCTGACCACCTGCCGCTATAACTTCTTTTGCCCCCACAATTGTTTCAAAGGAATAATCGTCTCCTTTGACCAATATATCAGGAAGTAGGATATTGATTAATTCCAATGGTGTTTCTTCGTGAAAAACGATCACAAGGTCAACAAATTGCAACGAGGCAATAATGCGCGCACGCGCATATTCATTGTTGACAGGTCGCTCTGGACCTTTCAGTACTCGAACTGATGCATCTGAATTTACGCCAACAATCATTTTTGTACCTGTTTGATGTGCTTTTTCAAGGTAATCAACATGGCCTAAATGTAAAATATCAAAGCAGCCGTTGGTGAAAACGACTTGCTCGCCCGCCGACTTCCAGTCGTCTCGGCGCTGCAATGCTTCTGCTAATTCGCAAATTTTATATTGAGTTGACACCGGCATGTTTCTTAGGTAAAAATAAGGTTAATAAGAAACTTAATCCGCCCAATAACAAGATGAGGGCCATTTGAGTTCCATGAAAAAAGGTGGCTAATAGGGTTGCTTCTTTAAGTGGGATCAAGTAAAATCCCAGTGCCGAGGCCACCAAACTATGGTAAGCCCCAATACCTCCTTGTGTAGGTGTGGCCATACCGAATGTTCCCATAACGAGAACAGTTAATGCAGCAGAAAATCCCAATGAGGAACTAATTGGGAAAGCTAAAAACAAGGTGTAGGTATTTGCAAAATAAGCAATCCATATGGCTATCGAGTAAAAAACAAATTTACTAGGTTTACTAACTTCTTGAATGCTACTAATTCCGAGCACCCAACCATGAATTTTTTTTCCAATGCTTGACTTACTCGTAAACTTATTCCAGCGTTCCAAAATCACCGGTTTTTTAACCCAGAGTAGGGCTAAAATCGTAATTGAACCACTAGCTAATCCAGCTAAAGTCAATATTGATGGCCATTGAAAGTTTGGAAATAAGAATTGTTGAATCGGTTTCCACTCAACTAAAAAGGTTAGACCTACAAGGATTAATAAACCCAGCAAATCCACGATCCGCTCTGTTATTACTGTTCCAAATGATTTTTCAAATGGAATATCCGCCGTCTTTTGTAAGGAGCCACAACGCGAAACTTCGCCCATGCGGGGTACCAAAAAATTAGCAAAATAACCAATTAATACAGCGGATAACGTACGGGTTGTTCCCGGGTAAAAATGCATAGCACCAAGTAATAGCTCCCAGCGCAATGCTCGAAAAATATGCGAAATCAGTGCAATGATTAGCGATATACCCACCCAGGTGTAGTTGGCCTGCTGAAAAGTAATATAAATATCATTCCAACGTAAATCACTTTTGTCTATGGCCCAATAGAGCAATGCGGCTGCCAGTAGGGTTGAGAAGGCGTATTTGAGGAATGATTTGATCATTAGGGCGTTTCGAATTCAGAATCCGATGCCAAAATAAAGACCTTTGGTGAATTAATGATGCGGATTTACGATTAATTTTTTATATTTTTGCATTTGTTTTTTGGGATAATTTCCCCTAACTAATTTTAGCATGTCTAAATTACGTATTCTTTACGTTTCCAGCGAGGTAGATCCGTTCCTCAATACTTCCAAAATAGCTGATTTTGTTCGCGCGTTACCTACTGCAATGCAAGAGCGTGGCATGGAAATTCGAATTTTGGTGCCTCGTTTTGGTTCCATCAATGAACGTAAAAATCGCTTGCATGAGGTAGTTCGTCTTTCTGGAATTACAATTCCAATGGGAGATGAGGAAAAGCCCTTGACGATTAAAGTAGCAAGTATACCTGCAGCTAAACTTCAGGTGTACTTTATTGATAATGAGGATTATTTCCAGCGGAAATATGTGCTCACCGATAAGGATGATGCTTTTTATGCTGATAATCACGAGCGTGCCATATTTTTCTGTAAAGGGGCATTAGAGACTGTTATCAAATTAGGTTGGTCGCCAGATGTAATTCATTGCAATGATTGGATGGCTAGTTTGGTGCCTTTATACATTTCAACATATTACCGCAGTCATCCTATATTTAAAGATTCAAAAACAATTTTCTCTCCACACAATTCCGGCTTTGATTTTACGTTTTCATCCGACGATTTGAACGAGAAAGTTAAAATAGGTGACATGGATGATTCCGGTTTATCTAGTTTACAGACAGCTGATTATGCTGCATTTATTAAAATTGGGGCAGAGTTTGCCGACAAAATAGTATCCTTAGAAAATGCGGATAATACCCGTATCCAATCGATAATTGATGAATTTCAAGATAAAACCTTCCAAAATATTGCCGATAATGACCTCGATTTCTTCGAAAAAGCCTACATTGAACTGGCTGGCAACTAAATGGTTGGGAATTTTTTCCCTTTTTCTTGCTTCATGTGACACACCTAAAGAAATTGGTGCTGATTTATTTAGCGTAGAGGTGGGTTTGAATTTTACGGATACCCTTCAGGTTGAATCGTCTACTGTACTAATGGATTCAATTCAAACGGGCGGTAGCAATTCATTTTTGATTGGTTCTTATCAGCATCCTGATTTAGGCACTTTCCAGTCATCGTTCTTTGCGCAAATTTCAAATGCAGATACGTTGACTTCAAAAATTACTTCCATCATGGATTCCGTTCGTATGAGTTTGGTTTATACGAGTTTTCAAGGAGATACATTGCAGCCCCAAACAATTTCGATTTATAAATTAAAGGACAGTTTAAGTCTTTCGACGAGTTACTTTACGAATTCCAATGTGGCGTATGATGCAAATCCGGTCGCTATACATACGTTTAAACCACGTGTTGTCAAAGCGCGTTCGTTCAATGGAGATTCCTTAAAATTGGATACATTAACTTTTCGTATGTCAGCTGCATATGGCAATGAATTGATTAAAAACTATACTGATAAATCATTGTCTGGTGGTGGTAAATCATTTCGAGCTTCATTTCCTGGTTTGTATATTAAATCCTCGAGTTCCGCAAAAGCCGCTTTATTAGGCTTCTCTCCAGCTTATTCAAAAATGACACTTTTCTGGCATAATCCGGGTGATACGACTAAGTATTATTTGAATTACTATTTTAGTTTGTCTACTGCAATTTCAGATGAAGTTCAAGCAAGGTTCAATAAGTTTCAAATAACTAATTCGGGTTCCTTAGCGGCCTTAGTTAAACCGGGTGATGTTTTATCTTCTAAAAGGACGAATAATACAACATTCGTACAATCAGGTTCTGGAATTGTAACGCGGATTAAGTTACCCACTTTATTGAATTTATTAGGAAAGAACAATGTCGCGGTCAATAAAGCAGAATTGGTTCTAACGGGGTTAGATGCCTTAGATTTAAATAATACTTTGGGCCAGTTAACTTTATTACACGTTGATGGATCAAATAAACCATTGCGCAATTCGAGTGGTTTAGGTTATGTGGTTTCAGAAGGCGGTGGCGGTATTCAAACAGCAAATTATAATGCTGCCTTTAATAGCTACACGTTTAATATTACGACCGAATTACAATCAGTTTTGGCAGGTCGTAAGTCAAACTTAGGTTATTTAGTAACGCCAACCTTAGCGACTTCCTCCAATGGAATGACAAAATTGGTTAGTGAAAGTGCACGATTCGTGCCACTCAATGCGCTAAAAGCTAAGGTTCGCTTGTATTATTCCTATATTGCCAAATAAATTTTCGGCAACATGTCTCTGTCTAGTTTTAACTTACGTGTCAGTTTAGTTCAAACTGATTTAGTTTGGGATAGTCCAATTTCTAACTGCGGGCAGTTAGAGGAACAATTAACTCATTTAGTTGGCAAGACTGACCTAATCATCCTACCTGAAATGTTTACCACCGGATTTAGTATGTCGGCATTACATGCTGAAATACCTCAAGGTCCAAGCACGCAATGGATGCTTATGCAAGCTAAACGCATTCATGCGGTTGTATTGGGTAGTTTAAAAATCAAAGAAAAAAAGGGCTTGGTTAATCGGCTTATAGTCGCTTTCCCGGATGGTTCTATTCAGACGTACGATAAAAAACATTTGTTTCGTATGGGTTTGGAGCACGAGAGTTATCAGTCGGGTATTGACAAGTTGGTGTTTACCTATAAAAATTGGCGTATCGCCCCTTTTATTTGCTATGATTTGCGTTTTCCTGTTTGGTCTCGAAATGTAGATTTGGGATATGATTTGGCAATTTATGTGGCTAATTGGCCTGCAGCTAGATCGCAAGCTTGGGACGTTTTATTAAAAGCCAGAGCAATCGAAAATTTGGCTTTTGTGGCGGGCGTTAATCGAATTGGAATAGATGGGAATGGGCTTGAATATGCGGGCCATTCTGCCTTAATATCATTCAAAGGAGAGGAATTAGTGCAATTGGGTTCTGAGGAAACCATCAAACAATACAGTCTTAGTCTCGATAGTTTGAAGACATTTAGGGAGACTTTCCCTGCCCATTTAGACGCAGATGCGTTTGAGCTTATTTAGTTTTGTCTTGAAAAAAAGCAGTTAAGCCTCCAGGGTATGCATTCGCTTCGCTGATGCTACAGTCCGCCATTAATTTTCCCTGATTGATCAATAGAATTCGATCGCAAATACTTTCTACTTCACTTAGTAAGTGACTCGAAAATAAAATGGTTTTGTTTGATTTTAATGAAAGGATCAAATGTCGTATTTCCTCCATTTGATTTGGATCGAGTCCGCTAGTAGGTTCATCTAGAATTAAGATGTCGGGATTATGAAAAATAGCTTGAGCAATGCCGACGCGCTGTTGGTACCCTTTTGATAATTCGCCTATTTTTTTGGACTGTTCGCGGGAAAGACCTACTAGTTCAACGACCTCTTGGATGCGTTTTTGGCAATTTTTGTTTGTGTATCCATGTAATTTCCCGATAATCTCTAAAAATTCTTTGACATACATTTCGGGATAAACTGGGTTATTTTCAGCTAAATAGCCGATTTGTTTTTTTAGAGCGAGTTCATTTGATTGAATTTCAATTCCCTGAATTTGTGCTGATCCTTCAGTTGGTGGTAGCAAACCAACCAGCATTTTTAGGGTACTTGATTTTCCTGCACCATTGGGCCCTAAGAATCCTATAATTTCTCCTGGTTGTGCTTGAAAATTCAAACCTTGTACAGCCCATTGTTGGCCATATTTTTTACCTAAATTTGAAACTAAAATCCGCATAGCTGTTAAGGCATATTTTATCTGACAAAGGTAGGAAAATGGGAACTAATTCTGATTACCTTTGTGTTTTCGTTTCAAAATCAAATTCATGCAAGAGGAAAGTATACGTTTAGATCGTATTGAGGATGCCATTGAGGATATTCGTCAAGGCAAAATGATTATTGTTGCTGATGATGAAAATCGGGAAAATGAGGGTGATTTAATTTGCGCCTCTGAGGCAATTACACCGGAAATAGTCAATTTCATGATTCGAGAGGCGCGTGGACTGATGTGTGTTTCGTTGACTAATGAGCGTTGTGCTGAGTTGGGACTCGAAATGATGGTTGATCAAAATACAACTTCGCACGAAACTCCGTTTACGGTATCTGTGGACTTATTAGGGAATGGATGTACGACGGGGATTTCTGCGCAGGATCGATCAAAGACGATTCGAGCTTTAGTAGATCCCAATACTCAGCCCACCGACTTAGGGCGTCCGGGTCATATTTTTCCGCTTAAAAGTAAATCCGAAGGGGTTTTGCGGCGAACTGGGCACACGGAGGCTTCCATGGATTTTGCCAAATTAGCCGGATTTAAACCCTCAGGTGTTTTAATTGAAATTCTAAATGAGGATGGTTCCATGGCACGCCTACCTGATTTACGCACAATTGCGGATAAGTTCAATCTTAAGTTGGTGACCATCAAAGATTTAATTGAATATCGATTAAGTACAGAATCGTTAATCCAGCGTGAAATTGGCGTCGATATGCCTACTGAATGGGGTCATTTTGATTTGATTGCGTTTAAGCAAAAAAATACGGATGATACACATTTAGCATTAATTAAAGGTACTTGGGAGAAAGATGAACCAGTATTAGTTCGTGTACACAGTTCGTGTGTAACTGGTGATATCTTTGGGTCTTGTCGGTGCGATTGCGGTGGTCAGCTCCATAAAGCCATGGAAATGGTTGAAAAAGCGGGTAAAGGCGTTGTTTTATACATGTTTCAAGAAGGTCGGGGAATTGGTTTGTTAAACAAACTAAAAGCATATAAATTACAAGAATTAGGTAGGGATACTGTGGAAGCTAATTTGGAATTAGGCTTTGCAATGGACGAGCGTGATTATGGAGTGGGGGCACAAATTTTACGTGATTTGGGCGTACATAAGATTCGGTTGATTTCGAATAATCCGAAAAAGCGGGCAGGACTCCTGGGATATGGATTAGAGATTGTTGAAAGTCTCCCAATTGAAATTGCTTCAAATCCACACAATGAAGCTTACTTAACCACCAAGCGTGATAAGATGGGTCACACCATTTTGAAATCATAAAAAAAGCTCCTGATGACTATCAGGAGCTTTTTTGTTAATTATTTCCAAGTATGATTGGGGTTGATTTTCCACCTCCCATGATGATTACCTTGGCATTGGGTGATTTAGCTAATTCTTTTTGGGCAATGATAGCTTCATATTGCAATTGTTTGTCGCTAAGACCTGTAGAAAGAATTTTCTGATAATCCGCGATACCTTGCGCTTCTACTCGTTTACGTTCTGCTTCTTGCTTCTCTTTTTGTAAGACAAATTGCATCTTTTGAGCATCCTGCTCCGCATTAATTTTAGATTCGATCGTTTGCTTAACGGAGTTAGGTAAATTGATATTGCGAATTAGCAATTGTTCAAGAACTAGTCCACGTTTTTTGAAATTCATTTCTATATCGGCATAAATTCTGTTTTGGAATTCATTGCGTTTTAACGAATATAATCCCACGGCATCATAATAGACAGCATTGTCACGAATCATGGTACGTGTAACTGGGCGAACAATTTTGTCACGGTAATCTTCTCCAATTTCTTTTAAAATGCGTGGAGTTTCTGAAGGTAAAATGCGGTATAGAATGGTTAGGTCTACAACTACCTCAAGTCCATCTGCCGTTAATACGCGAATGGCGTCATCTCCGCTTTTATCTCCTTCATCGTGTACTGCTGACATCGTATAGTTTTGCGTTTTGGTATCAAAAATGGTGACTGTGGCAATTGGATTGACAAAATTTAATCCACTTGTTAAGGTTTGATTTTGAACTTTACCAAAGATGCTTTGTACGCCAACTTCCCCCGCGTTCACTTGTTTGATTACGGAGGTTGAGATACCTAACAAAAAAAGAACAATTGCGACGATCCGTAAAGAATTCGCATACTTTGAGAAAACTAAATTAGGGTTTGCGATGGCGCGACTTGCTATGAATAAAATAACGCCGATAAATATAAAAAACATAGGTTAGTGATTTAGGTTTTGTCTCTGAGAGAACACAATAGTACAAATAATTTGCTTATAAAGATAGAAGTAAAATTAGTTTATAAGTTTTTGGGACTCTTATTTTGCCAACGATTATTTGGCAAAAAATCCCTAATTTTGGGCATGATTGAGATCAAAAATATTCATAAAGAATTTGATGGCCGCATAGTTTTGGATGACATTAGCGCTGTTTTTAAACAGGGTAAAGTTAATATGGTGATTGGAGGTAGCGGTACAGGTAAGTCAGTTCTTTTAAAATGTATGATTGGGATTTTAACACCTGAGCGTGGTGCTGTCATGTATGACGGGCGAGACTTTATCAAATCTGATCTAGATCAAGTGAAGGAAATTAGGCGTGAAATGGGTGTTTTATTTCAAGGTGGGGCTCTTTTTGATTCCAAGACTGTTCTCGAAAATGTTCGTTTTCCCTTGGATATATTGACTTCCCAAACCCCTGAGGAAAAAAATACACAAGCCATGTTATGTTTGCAGCGCGTCGGCTTAGAAGCATCTGCTCATCAAATGCCCTCAGATATTTCAGGTGGAATGAAAAAACGCGTTGGTATTGCTCGGGCTATCGTCATGAATCCCAAATACCTATTTTGCGATGAACCTAATTCGGGTTTAGACCCTTTAACGGCTGTTAAAATTGATTTACTAATCCAAGAAATTACGAAAGAATTTAATATTACTACGATTGTGATCTCTCATGATATGAATTCAGTCATGCGTATGGGTGAGTATATTATTTTTTTAAAGGATGGTAAAAAGTGTTGGGAGGGTAATTCAGCGAATATTCTTCAAACGGAGACTCCAGATTTACAAGAATTTTTATCTACGAAATTAACCTAATATGCCTCAAGTTTATTCGGCACCGCTTGTCGTAGAAAATGTATCATTGAAGCAATACAATACCTTTGGGATTGATGTATCAGCTCGCTATTTTGTTGAAATCAATCATTTGCAAGAATACGTGCAGTTAATTCACGAACAAAAATATGCGCATGTTGACCACATGTTTGTAGGTGGAGGAAGTAATTTGCTGTTGACTCAGGATGTGAATGCCTTAGTTGTTAAAATTTCGTTTGCTGGAATTGAGGTACTTGACGAATCAGCTGATTTTGTGTGGGTTCGTGCAGGTTCAGGTGTTAATTGGCATGATTTTGTTCAATATGCAGTTGATCACCAGTGGGCAGGTATTGAGAATTTATCGCTCATTCCAGGTACAGTTGGTGCAGCACCCATGCAAAATATAGGCGCCTATGGGGTAGAAATTAAAGACACATTTGATCATTTGGAAGCCCTAAATTTAGAAACATTACTCATTGAGCGATTTGATTCGGAGGCATGCCAATTTGGTTACCGAGAAAGTTATTTTAAACATGCCGGTAAAGGACGTTATTTGATCGCTTCTGTATGTTTTAAATTAGCCAAAAAGCCAACACTCCATATTTCGTATGGCGCTATAAAAGATGTTTTAACTACAAATGGTATTGTCAATCCAGGGATTCGCGAGGTTGCTGATGCGGTGATTTCGATCCGAAAAAGCAAATTGCCTGATCCAAAAGACATAGGTAATTCTGGGAGCTTTTTTAAAAACCCTACGGTTTCAGCTGCCGAATCAATCCGATTGCAGCATGATTTTCCAGGTATTCCGCATTATGCTGTACCGGAAAGTACGGATATAAAGTTTCCAGCTGGCTGGTTTATTGAACAAGCTGGGTGGAAAGGTTACCGCTCAGGTGATGCCGGTGTCCATGTAAATCAAGCTTTGGTACTTGTGAATTATGGTCAAGCAACAGGCGTTGAGATTAA
The DNA here is from genome assembly GCF_964796385.1 of Aquirufa sp. NCBI lineage: Bacteria > Pseudomonadati > Bacteroidota > Cytophagia > Cytophagales > Flectobacillaceae > Aquirufa > Aquirufa sp. The sequence continues at coordinate 27,344 of NZ_CBAUBA010000030.1, forward strand.
AGAATTATCGGAGCAAATAAAAGCGTCCGTATTAGCTAAATTTGGTGTGCCGTTGGAGACCGAAGTAAACATTATTTAACATGCAGTTACCTAGTTTAGCCTCCATAGGGAAAGGCCCCTTTTTTTTAATGGCAGGAAGCTGTGCGATTGAAAGTAACGATTTAGCTTTTGAAATAGCTGAACGTATTCATGTTATTACCAAATCGATGGGGATTCCCTATATTTTTAAAGGTTCCTATCGCAAGGCTAATCGAACGAAAATCGATTCATTTACAGGGATTGGGGATATTAAGGCACTCGAAATTTTAAAAGCAGTCGGTGATCATTACGACATTCCTACCGTCACTGACATTCACGAAAGTGGCGAAGCGGCCATGGCAGCTGCTTATGTGGATGTACTTCAAATTCCAGCTTTTTTATGCCGACAAACAGATTTGTTGGCCGCCGCAGCCCAAACCGGTAAAGCTGTCAATATAAAGAAAGGGCAATTTATGTCGGGAGCTTCGATGAAATTTGCCGTTGAAAAAGTGCTCCATGAAAATCCCAATGCACTTGTTTACCTAACAGACCGCGGGAATTCGTTTGGTTATGGTGATTTAGTAGTTGATTACCGTAATCTGCCCGAAATGGCTTCCTTAGGTGTACCTGTTATCATGGATTGCACACACTCGTTACAGCGTCCCAATCAAGGGAATGGCGTGACGGGTGGCCAACCAGCCTTAATTGAAACAATAGCTAAAGCGGCCATTGCCGTGAGTGCTGATGGTATTTTTATTGAGACTCATCCAAATCCCGCAGTCGCAAAGTCAGATGGAGCTAATATGCTTCCGTTGGACCAACTAGAGCGATTACTCGAAAAATTAATGAAAGTGCGTGAAGCTATTGTTTAATATCCATAAATGAGTTGAAGGCCAACATCTGTTTTATGCGATTTTGGTATTAAGTCTAGGCCAGATCCACTAGTTTCTTTTTCGAAATATTGGGTTCTGGCTATTTTTATGCCTAATTCCCAATGTTTGGAGAGTGTATAACTTAGTAAAGCCAAATTTCGCATGCTAGGGTCGTAATAGGCAGGAAGGCTGAATGAATAGGCTAGTGTAGGTTCAAATGCGTATAAACGTGTATCATAACTCGGCGTGTGTACCCAAGCGATGCGTGTTTGAAGTTTCCAATTTCGATGCGAATATTGAATGTCATGTAGCCACATGGCACCCAATTCATTTTGGTCTGGAGAAACTAGGTAGCTGAGCATCAGTCGGCTATGCCATTTGACATGACTAATTAGATCCCGATGAAGATCAAAACTGGCTTGTAAGTGATTTTTTCGTTGGTTAGACTCAGTGGATTGATTGGTCCATTTTAACTGTGAAAAATAGTGACCTTTTTTTTTACGATCCCATTGAAATCGCGTAAGTATTTCAACGCCCCAAGCACCATTAAATGCATACCTAAAATTTCGTTTAGGAAAATAGAAATAGTCAATGTAAGATGAGAGTCGTTGATATTTTGAAATTTGGAATTGGTTTCCTACGAATATGCCGACTTCATTTTTTGTTTGCGAACCTTCCCCAAGCGATTGAGCCATTGGACTAAAATATCCTGCGCCATAATATCGAAGCAAAGCGGAAAAATCTAGTTTTTGAGAAATTGGAAATGCAATCGATTCAATACATGCAAAGGCATTCGAATTAGTTGATGCGAATTCACCAGCCAGAAATACATTTTTCCAAGGGATATGATGAGCGATTGCATAATTTGTCAACTGGTCCCCTTGCCATTCTGTTTGATTGTAAATTTGTGTATTGCGCTTTGGAATGTCCCATCGATGTTGTGTGGAAGAAAAACTGACGTAGCCTTGTGCAATAGGAACTAACGCTTGGAAGCCCCAAGCGTATTGAGAAAGGCTGGATTTGTTCTTTAATTCGGTACTTGTTCGGTGATTTCCGTCCACATCTATACTCCGGTAAAATGGACGGTTTAAACTGTCTTTGGATATGGATGCATCTAGATATCTAGTTGATTGAAATATGGCAAAAGTGACGGGTCCCCAATGTGCTTGAAGATTCATGCCTCGGTAAAAAGCGGATTCGCCGCTAGATGAATAGGGGAGACCGCCTAAATTGAATTTTTGGGTGGCACGAATACTTTCATAGGTCTTTCCAAGGGAAAAACCGCCAGATTGGATTAGCCCTTGTCCCCATTGATTGATGAAGTCGCCTAAGATTAATTTATCCACCCATTTTTGGGGCTTGACCTCCAGGTAAAAACTTTTAAAATTAGTTAAATCAGATTCTCCCGCATCTTTTTGTAGCGTGAATCCAGCTCGAAAAGTACGATTTAGTTTACCTCGATAACGAATGTTTTGTGCCCAAGGATTTCCGACATATCTGATTTTGCTTCTTGCGGTGGGTGGACTAAATCCCACTTTTTCTTCAAGCGTTCGTTCGAATTTCACGAGGAGTTGTTGGCTTACTTGCTCGCCCTGATACCATTTTTTTTGTGGGGTTTCACATATAAGTATTCCTACTGTTTTTTGCAGTGTTTCTAGGTCCCACCCCGCAATAATCTGTAGTTCGTGCATGGATATAAATGGCCCGTGGAAATTCCGATAAGCCCAAAACGACTGTAATTGTCTTTCTGAAAAGAGATGTAAGCCTTGCAGCTCCTCTGATGTCACGAAGTTAATGTCAAATGGATTTTGTTGGAAGAATTGTAGGCGTGTTTCCTCCACTTCGCGTACTGCGTCATGGACTTGCGTTTGCGCACGGGCGCCAAAAGAAAAGAAGAGTAATACAATACAATACCTCACGAACTAGTTTTTACGAAACTAGGAGAAACGTATTGAAATTTGGGGTAAAAAACTGATAATGAAAATCAACTAATTGAATTTTCGGTCAACTAGAATGTAGAATTCGTTCCACGTATCTTCATTTTCTGGATGTAAGTATTGACCGAACCGACTCTCAATTTCTGATTTCCACTGAGTTTCAGTAGCATCTGAGTCGACAAATTCGATGAGTCGTTGGAATTCATCTGCATTTCCATTAAACAAGTCTTGAATGAAATTCAATTTTTGAAAAAGGGAAATACTCTCCCAAAGGGAATTTGTCATGTTGATCTCCACCATATTTTTTAATGACGGGTCTGTCACTTGAATGGTGTCTATTACTTTTTCTTCACTCGATTCCGCATGGATTTCATTGATGGATTTCGATTTTTCCAGTTCGATTGGCGCCTCTGTAATTTCAGGTTCTTCTACTTGCTCTATTGGAAGAATGATTTCAGGAAGCACATCGTTTGCTTCGAAATAATCAGGAATCGTTTCTGCTTGGTTTACGCTTATGTCTTTCTCTTCAATATCTGGAAGTGAATCAATCGGTGAAGCATAATATACCTCAGAGCTTAGTAACTCAGCAAAGCTTGGTACTTCTGTTTGGGTAACGGGGGATTGTTGGCCCAGCGAGTCAATCCATCCTTGCCAAATGAAGTTTGGTAAAAGGACATGGGGTAGGAGTAGGTTCACTGCTGACTGCCATTTTTCTTGCATGCGGGCATTTTGCCAGTCGAAATTCGGTAATTTTTCAGCCAAATCAGCGCCCGATAACTGATGTACTAATTCTTCTTGAATGACTGTTAATATTTCAGGTGCAACATCAGATTGCATGATTTCCAGAAAAGAGACAGCCGTTTCGTCGCTGTTGTAGTAGTGAAGAAAAATAGTGGGCGTTTGCATAGGTAACGTTATTTGATAGCTAAGGCTTCGCAGGCTTTCATGGCTGCATTTTGTTCTGCTTTTTTCTTTGAATATCCTTTGCCGCTACTGATTTTTTCTCCTTCAAGTAAAACGAGCGCAGTAAATTCTTTGTCGTGGTGTGTTCCTTCTTCATCCAAGGTAAATTGTATTTTTTTACCTTCTTTTTGAGCCCACTCGATGAGTAACGATTTAAAATTGGGATTATTTTGAACGACTGTATCTAAATCAAAATATTGGGTCAAAATCTTTTTGATGATGAATTTTTGCGTAAATGCAAATCCTTTATCTAGGTAAACAGCACCAATAAATGCCTCTAATGCATCGCCGTGCATACTTGAACGTGAAAGGGAACTACGATTTAAGGTTTCGTATTCGATAACTTCTTCTAAACCCAATTTGCGGCCAAGCACATTTAACGATTCTCTACTTACCATACGTGAGCGTATTTCCGTTAAGAATCCTTCGTCTTTAAAGGGGAATTTTTGGAATAGATAACTGGCTGTAATCATGCCAAGTACGGAGTCGCCTAAAAATTCAAGGCGTTCATTTGACTCTTTGTATGATTTAGCAACAGATTCTTTTGAGGCCGAGGCGTGTAAAAATGCCAGTCGGTATAAATTCAAATTCTTGGGACTGGCCCCAATCAAATGTTTGACTGATTTATATAAATGCTTTTCGCGTTCGTCTTTGGGTTTTTGAAAGAACAACGAGAACGATGAAAAAATCGTCATAAATTAGATTTTTCTAAAGATAACGGTCGCATTATGTCCTCCAAATCCAAAGCCATTACTTAAAGCAACATTGATTTCACGCGATTTTCCTACATTTTCTGTCAAATCGATGCGCTGGTCAATTTCAGGATCACGATTAAATACGTTGATCGTTGGCGGTACAAACTGATGTTTTATCGCTAATACGGAAGCAACAGCTTCCACGGCTCCAGCTCCACCTAATAAATGGCCAGTCATGGATTTGGTAGATGAAATCGATAACGTATAGGCATGTTCCCCAAAGCAATCTACGATCGCTTTGATCTCTTGTGGATCACCAATTGGAGTAGATGTTCCGTGCGTATTAATGTAATCTACTTCTTCTGGTTTGATTTGAGCATCATCCAACGCGTCAATCATCGATAATAAGGCACCGTATCCATCTGGATGTGGGGCTGTGATATGATGGGCATCAGATGAAAATCCTCCGCCAATTAATTCTGCGTAAATTTTTGCACCACGTGCTTTGGCATGCTCATACTCTTCTAAAATCAGTGCACCTGCTCCTTCGCCAACGACAAAACCATCACGGTCAACATCATATGGACGTGAAGCGGTAGTTGGATCGTCATTACGCGTAGACATCGCGTGCATGGCAGTAAATCCACCAACAGACGCAATTGTTACTGGTGCCTCGGAACCTCCTGTGACACAAACGTTTATACGTCCTGTTCGGATGTAATTAAATGCATCAATAATAGCGTTGTTTGCGGATGAACAGGCAGAAACAGTTACATAGTTAGGTCCACGAAATCCATTACGAATGGAAATTTGGCCTGAACTAGAGTCTGCAATCATTTTAGGAATGAAGAATGGATTGATTTTTGGTGTCCCATCTCCTTGTCCGAAAT
>NZ_CBAUBA010000031.1:0-30410 GCF_964796385.1 Aquirufa sp.
GAACTCTTTTAACTTTAAGCTTAATCACCAAGTCGAAACTCAAGCAATCAAACCCTAAGTCAATGCGCCAGAATCGTTTTCCTAGCAATTGGGAGTGCAAAGATGTAGGAATAATTTATAAATACCAACTCACTACACGAATTAATTTAACTTTTTTTGCTCAAGCAGTATTTGCTAAACTATTTGAAGGATAAAATGTAATTTTTTTGTTTTCCATTCCCCACCAATACGTATCGCCCACGAATCTTTTCAAAATCTAACGCCGCATTGGGATCTGTTACTTTTACCTTATTAATACTAATGGCATTATTTTGTATAGCTTTACGTGCTTCACCCTTTGATGGGAAAATTAGATTATCAGTCCCCACACTAATTAAATCAGTTAGGTTCTTGCATTCAGCCATTAATTCTTCATCAACTTCATGAATTGGTAATTGATTCAATAATGCATCTGAAGCAGCTGCAATTAATTCCACCGCATCTTTAGAAAACAATAGGGTAGAGGCTTCAATAACCAATGCACACACCTCTGCTCCATGAACACGCGTCGTCACTTCCTCTGCAATCGCCTTTTGTTGTATACGTAAATGAGGCGCCTCCGCATGTTTCTTTTCTAATTCCTCTATTCGATTTTTCGAATATAAGGTAAATACACGTATCAATCGAGGAACATCCGCATCCGCTGCATTCAACCAAAATTGGTAAAATGCAAAAGGACTTGTTTTTTCAGCGTCCAACCACACATTACCTGATTCAGATTTACCAAATTTGGCACCATCTGCTTTCGTTACTAAAGGTGTAGTCAATGCAAAGGCTGCACGCTCTGTCGCATCTTCATCATGACCTTCTTTCCTACGAATAATTTCAGTTCCCGTTGTGATGTTGCCCCACTGATCTGAACCGCCCATTTGAAGGCGTACATTCTTATTCTTATATAAATGATAAAAATCGTAGCCCTGTAATAATTGATAAGAGAATTCGGTGAATGATATTCCAGTTTCTAACCGCTTTTTGACCGAGTCTTTTGACATCATGTAATTGACGGTCAAAAATTTCCCTGCTTCGCGCAAAAATCCAAGAAAGCTAAATTCTTTGAACCAATCATAATTATTAACCACCTCAGCTGAGTTCGCACCTGCATGAAATTCTAAGAACTTTTCAAGTTGCCTCTGAATGCCTACCTGATTTGCCCGTAAAGTATCTTCAGATAAAAATTCGCGTTCCGCTGCTTTGCCTGATGGATCGCCAATCATACCCGTAGCACCACCAACCAATGCAATGGGTTTATGACCACATAGCTGAAAATGCTTTAACAACATGATTGCTGCCAAATTACCTATATGTAAACTGGGAGCAGTTGGATCAAAACCTATATAGGCTACCGTCATTTCTTTGGCTAATTGATCCTCCAATCCAGGAATCATATCCTGCAACATCCCTCTCCAGCGCAATTCTTCAATGAAATTCATAATCGGGTGTTTATTTAGTCACTATTATCTAGCGGCTAAGTCTGTATTCAGTAATCAGTTATCAGTTGTCAGTAATCAGTTGTCAGTTATCAGTTGTCAGTAATCAGTTATCAGTAATCAGTTTTCAATTCTTACCTCTTAATTCTAATCTCTAGCGTCCAACGTCTAGCGTCCAACGTCTAACGTCCAACGTCCAACGTCCAACGTCTTAATTATCGGGCCACAAATTTAGTAATTCAGTTGGAATTATTGCTGTTTGTTGAAAAACAAACACGCATCACCATAGCTCAAAAAACGGTATTTTTGATCAATTGCCTCTTGGTAAACTGCTTTCCATGCGTCACCAATAAGGGAGGAAACAAGCACCATAAGCGTTGATTTTGGTTGATGAAAATTGGTTACCAATGCGTCGCAAAAGCGGAATCGGTAGCTAGGCATAATCAATAATTCTGTTTGAGCAATCCATTTGGTTTGTTGGTTCTCCTCCATAAAAGTTAGTAAGGCCCCTAATGCATCCTCATTCGAAACATCATCTCGATCCAGATAAGCAAATTCTTTTGGGATAATTAAACCATTTTCAGGAATGGATTTTTTTTCAATAACCCAAATCGCCGACCAATATAAGCTTTCTAGCGCGCGCATAGCCGTCGTTCCGACCGGAACATACGATCCATCATGTTGCATTAATTGAATTATAAATTCGCGATCAAAAATTAATTGCTCGCGATGCATGGGATGATTTCGAACCTCTTCTTCTTTCACAGGGAGGAAAGTGCCAGCGCCAACATGCAGTGTCAAATAGCTTTGTGGAATACCATTAGCTGTTAATCTTTCTAATATCTCAGAGGTGAAATGCAAACTAGCTGTAGGGGCCGCCACTGCACCCAATTCCTTCGAAAATACCGTTTGATAGCGATCTTGATCGGCTAATTCCGTGTCTCGTTCCATGTATGGCGGCAACGGTATTTTACCTATTTCATTAAGTATACTGACAAATGTATGGTCGCTATCCCAATTTATTTGGACTTGATTTGATAGGCGTTCATGCCAATTAATGCTTAAAACAATTACATGTCCATCAATTTCAATTGACTTCTTTAACGTTTCATTAGCTTTCCATCGTTTTTTGTTACCAATTAAGCATTCCCAACGAATTTCCCGACTTTGCTCCATAGCTTGTTGGGTCGGGATATTATCTATCAAAGGTTTTAAAAGAAAAATTTCAATCGCTGTTCCACTTTGCTTTTGTAATTGGATTCGAGCAGGAATAACCTTCGTGTTATTAAATACAATTAAACTATCTGAGGGAATTAAATCAGGAAATTGTTGGAACGAATGATGACTCGTAAGTTCATTTTGATGTACGAGCAAACGTGATTCATCCCGTTTTTGGCTCGGGAAAAAAGCAATATGAGAATCGGGTAACTCGTAGTCAAATGCCTGAATGGAAATATCGGGCATGTTTTTAAGCATGATCTTCGTCGATAAAATTAGATGAGCTCCACAGTCGAGCTGGTAAATAAATCATCCACACTAGAAATAGAACAATACCTAATTTGGGTAAATAACTGTAATCGGCTTGATTGGTACGTTCATCATTCAGTAACAATAAAACACGAAAAACCAGGATTAAATAGGTGTTAATTAAGGCCAAAAGAAAATGTAACCAATGCACGATAATTTGCTGTATCAATAAATCACCTTTGGAGGCGAATGCTTTTACTAATTTTCCAAAATATACGCGCGGAATTTTTTCAATACTTTTGATTAGTAACAACCCTAAAACATTCAGAATTGTAACAATTGCTGCAGTTAAATAAAAAATTTCTTCTTTAGGTAAAAAGCCATCACCACGGCCAGTTTCTCCAAAGTGTACGGCAGTTGGGTCAGGTAGTCCTCGATAGATAAAGAGCAAACTGATGCCAAAAGCAAACATGGATAATACACGCCAAACACGGGAAATAAATTTATCTATTGACATATTGTTGAAAAAGTTCACAAAATTAGTTTTGAAAAACTTAAGACCCTAATCTTTCCTCGTATTTGATAAATGCTTCCTTTCTTTTGGATTAAAGGCTGAAAAAACTATTTTTGTTGTACTTATGAAAATTTACACAAAACAAGGAGATAAGGGCTTCACTCGATTAGCTGATGGTATCGGTATTGTTAAGTCTGATTTTCGTCTAGAAGCTATTGGAGATATCGATGAACTTAACTGCCACATAGGGTTATTAGTTTGTCGAGTAGAACCTAAACTTGCAGAAAAACTTCAACTGATTCAGTCAAGTTTATTTGTTTTGGGAGCTTGTGTCGCTAGTGATTCTCAGGAAACTTTGGGTAATATGGAATTAATATCCCTAAAAGATATAGTTTCTCTGGAAAACAATATTGACGAAATGGATGAGCAGTTAAGTCCAATGCGTTTTTTTATTCTACCAGGGGGGCATGAAAGTATTGCTACAGCTCAAATTGCGCGCACGGTTTGTAGGCGAGCGGAGCGAAGTTTAATCCGTTGGGTTCAAGCTACAGACCAACCGAATTACGAAGTAGCTTTAGCCTATATCAATCGATTGTCTGATTATTTATTTATGATGTGTCGTTTTTTGCATCATAGTTTAAGTATTCCTGAGATTCCTTGGAATTCAGGTAAATAAAATTCAAAAACAACGTATGCAAATCCAAATTCAACCTATTTTAAATTCCCGTATTGATCAAGTCGATTTTGACAACTTAACTTTTGGTCGCAGCTTTGCGGATCATATGTTGGTGGCAGAATATGCCAACGGTGCATGGCAAAGTGCCACGATTCAGCCTTATGGCCCATTATCTTATCAGCCAGCCATGATGTCTTTACATTATGGGCAATCGATTTTTGAGGGTATGAAAGGTTACCGTTCGGCATCAGGAGACATTCAAGTATTCCGTCCAGAAGAGAATATGAAGCGTTTCAATAAGTCTGCATATCGCATGTGCATGCCCGAAGTACCAGAAGAGTTGTTTCTAGGAGGGTTACGTACCTTATTAAAACTTGATCAAGCATGGGTGCCTGCAAAAGAAGGGTGTTCCTTATATATAAGGCCGTTTATGTTTGCCACGGATGAATATGTGGGAGTTACTCCTTCGAATACCTATCGATTTATTATTTTTAATTGCCCGGTTGGTTCTTATTACACAAAACCATTGCGGGTTCGTGTGGAGACGGAATACATTCGTGCCGCGAAAGGTGGTGTTGGTTTTGCAAAAAATGCGGGTAATTATGGTGGATCATTATTTCCAACGCAGAACGCAATAAAGGATGGTTACGATCAAATTATTTGGACGGATGCAGCTACGCATCAATTTGTGGAGGAAGCGGGTACGATGAACTTAATGTTTATTGTAAACGGGTCATTAGTAACTGCACCCACAGGTGATACTATTTTAGATGGAGTGACGCGCAAATCAGTTTTGCAAATTGCTAAAGACTGGGGAATGGATGTACAAGAGCGTCCATTAGCAATTAAGGAGCTGATTGAAGGGATTGAAAATGGATCTGTAACGGAAGCTTTTGGTGCAGGTACTGCTGCTGTTATTGCCCCAATTGCAACGATAGGGTTTGAGGGAGTAGATTATCAATTGCCTATACGCAAAGAAGACGATTTTTCGGCCAAAGTTTTCAAAGAAATTAATCAAATTCGACTAGGTGAAATACCTGATTCACGCGGGTGGATTTGGAAAGTCTAATCAATTAATTCATAGATTAATTTAATTCCCGGATCTTTGGAAGTACTTACATCTTCCAACTGTATTCGGGATTTATTTTTTGATTCCCAAATGCTAACTTGCCCTTGGGTGGTTTTCTTTCCATGTTTAACTGAAAAATATTGCTCAAATTCAGTTAAAAGTTTAATCGTATTTAATTTATCTTCCAGGTATACATCGAAAACGATCTTATTAATCTGGTTGTTTTTATTTGTCATATAAATAACATCCACAAAATTTAAGTCGCTGTCATCCAAATAAAGGGAATACGATTTGCCGCCTTTAGGTTGGGTTTCAGATAATTCAATTTTTTCATTAAGCGAGTTAAGTGGTTGGAGCCATTTTACATTTCGAACGACGGCCAAATCACTTAATGTTATTTTTTGTAATGTGTTAGATGCGCTACTCCAAAATCTTTGTGATTGCGTTTGATCAGCAGCTTTTCCGTTTAAATTTGAGTCATTGTTGGAAGACTGGTTGCATTGTACTAATAACAAGCTACCCAAAAGGATCACAATCACAAAACCATGCGAAGCTTTTCCGAAAAATAGGGGAGCAGAATTCATTATTTTTTTTACTTATTTCAAAAATAGAGAATTTCAATCAGCTAAAAATTAATCTTTAAGAAAAAATTCTTATTTTTGGTCTGCTCAAATATGGATTTTCATTAATAACAATATTTAAGACTATTAGTGGTTAGGTATTTTATAAAGAAACCGGTCAATGACTGGTTTTTTTTTGTTAAAATTCTCGGCCTAAGGCAACCACCATTCCTGTTTTTCCTCCATTGGTTACAGGGAAAGCCACGCGAGCAACGAAGTTATAATACGTGACAAAATCAAATCCGAGTCCTGTGCCCAACAACCATTTGTTTGCATTCTTTGATGATTCATTGAATGGATTGTACACATAGCCTACATCGGCAAAGGCGGTTGGATATATGGCAATTGGTATTTGATTAATTTGCTTGAAGGGTATAAATGGAATGTGAAAAGTTCTTGAAAACAGCTGAAATTTCGCTGTATTGCGCCAAAGGAAAAAACCTGTACCATCGATAACGTTTAGCTCATATCCCCGAACTAGGTCATTGGCATACCCAAATCCACGTTGATTTGTATACGGAATATAGGTATCTCGGCTAATTTTTGCTTTCACCTGGCTAGCTAGAAAAAATTTATTTCCAAGTTCGAAAAAATAGGCTGCAGACGCACTAGTCTCCCAAAAATCTACTTTTTCTCGAGGAGAAAGGCCATATTTTGTAAAGCTTATATCCAGTTTTCTTCCTCTAAGTGGATAGTTAATAAAGTCTCGGTAATCATACGAGAATGCGTACTCGAGCTGGCTAAAATTTTGATTTAGTTGGCCTTGACCAAAATAGGCTGGATTTAGTTGAGCGATACTTTTATCAATATTCGCATGGGTGTATTTAAATTCTATTCGTTGGAAGTCATAAAATCGAAATCGTTTACGAAATTCGATACTTCCAGTCCATTTTTCCGCAATAAATTGATTTGAATTTTTATAGGCAAGCGTATCTGAAATGGTTTTATAGGGAACGTTTTTAAGTGAAGCATATTGCCAGTTCAATAGTAGTCCAATGGTCTTTTTTCGATCTAGGTAAGGATTTTGGTATACGAATTCATATTTGTTATTAAATCCAGTTTCAGTATTTATGATCACTTTTTCATTACGTCCCATGAAATTGTTATGCCTAAAGTTGAGCCCATAAATAGCTCGATCAAAATCCTTTCCCCGTGACCACCAATCATTGAAATTTCGATCTGCCAATTGGAAGAGGGGATAAGCTAGAACATACCACTGCTCTAAAAATTCATAGAGTACACTTATCTTTCCATTTGGCAGTTGATGGTAATCAGATTTTACCCATATGAACAGATTCGTGTTCATCAACTTTCTTCGATTGAATTCAATTCGATTAGGTAGCTCTGAAACTTGAAGTGAGTCTCGCTCGAAAAAATCAAGCTCTCTACGTAAAATACTTAATTTAGTGCGCTCGTTGCCCTTGAAAATAATTGTATCTACCGCTATATTTTGGCCTAGGCCACGGCGATTTATCGTTAGGGAAAGAACAAAAAAGCAACAAATTGAAATGAGGAACTTTGGGCGCATTGGCTCAATTTACGCAAATCTTGTTGCTTCGAAAATTATATTATTCGAAAATAATGGATTCTTTTGACGTGTACCAATTCTCGAATTGGGCAGTAAATTTTTGTTCAATTTCCATTCTTCGAATTTTTAGAGTTGGTGTTAGGCATCTGTTTTCCACGTTCCATTCATCCTGAAGAATTACTATTTTTTGAATGTGTTCATATTTTTTGAAGTTCGGATTAATCCGAATTCGTAGCTCATCAAATGCCTCAATCATTTGGCTTTGATTTAGTGCTTTGGCTGTAGCTGTTGTGACAATAAGTGCTATGGGTTGAGGTAAATTTATACCTACTACGCAGACTTGTTCTACCAAATTGCTCAGTGAATATTGATTTTCAATTGGAGCCGGAGCTACATATTGGCCTTTAGCAGTTTTGAAATTATCTTTTACACGGCCGACTATTTTTAAATAATTGTCGGCATCTAAATGACCCATGTCACCTGTTTTTAACCAATCGCCATCAAATAACTCCGATGTAATTTCCGGTGCTTTATAGTACCCAGTTGTATTATAGTCCGATTTCATTTGTATTTCGCCTGTTTCTGGGTCAATACGCGTTTCGCAAATTGGGTGGACTTTACCTACTGAACCAAGTCGAATATCATTACGTGGCATAAAGGTATTTAGCCCCACGTTTTCTGTCATACCATAGGCCTCTTGAATAAAAAGCCCAATTTTCTGAAACCAAGCACTTAATTCTGGTGGCATAGGCGCGGCGCCTGTCAGTAAAAAATAAGCTTGATCTAGGCCAAGTCCTTTTTGTATTTTCTTCTTGATTAGCTTGTTAAGCACGGGAATTTTCAACAATAAATTTAGTTTCTTTTCGCCACCTATCTTTTGAAGAATACCTTCTTGAAATTTGGACCAAATACGTGGTACAGCTAAGAAGTGCGTTGGTCGTGTTTCAGATAAATTTTGTTGAAACGTTGTCAGGTTTTCAACAAAGTAAATGGTACCTCCTGCTGCTATACCTGCAAATTCAACTATATTTCGTTCCGCAATGTGACATAAAGGTAGGTAGGAGATAAAACGCGTATTAGGGTTTTCTAAATAGGCTAAATCACGGGCTAAATTGAGGGCGATAGTGACTGCTTTATGTGTAATCATAACTCCTTTCGGCGTCCCTGTTGTCCCTGATGTATATACTATCGTTGCAATTGAATCAGGATTAGTGACTTCAGGAGTATCTATGCTTTTTTCTGATTCAATAACATCTTGCCACGAAGTACCTATGTTGCACGGGCTGTCCGGCGTATATAAAATTTTAATATACGCTGGAATTCCTTGTTTTATTTCATCCCAATTGTCAAGTTTTCCTACGACCAAAATTTGACAATCAGAATGTGTAAGCACTTGATTGAATTGATCGCTTGTTAAGGTTGGATAAAAGGGTACTGAAATTGCACCCGCAAATGCAATTGACAAATCAGCAAGAATCCAGTGTGCAGAGTTTTTAGAAAGGATGCCAATATGTTTTGGTTTACTGACTTCAAGTGTCTCTATGAAAAAAGAAGCTATTTTTTTAACCTGATTCCCTGATTCTTGATAAGTAAAATCAGTGTATTTATTACCATATGGTTGCTTTAGGAAAATACTTGATGGAGTATACTCGGCCCAATGAAGAAAATTGGACAAATTGCTTTGATAGGTTTTGAGCACGCGGTTTAGAGATTTTATTCGCTAAAAATAAAATTTAATTCCTTGATATCATAACCTTTTGTTTGGCCTTCCACTTCAATTTGGATCTGTCCTTTTGCGTCCACTTCGAGTATCTTTCCTTTAAAAATGCCAGCTACGTCACGAAATGTATGCCATTCTTGATTCCTAAATAGATTTTTATGGTAATTTTCGTCGATTAGTTGAAATTCCCGTTTAGTAAATTGATCATAGTAATATTCGATCCCCATGGAAATAAAATCAAATACATTGGAAATGTCAATTACATTTTGAGTAGGAGTAAATTGACGTAGCGATGTTGCGCGTAGTCCATCGAACGAACTTTGATTGACATTTATTCCAATGCCAACAATCGAAAATGACCATTTGCCAGATTGAAAATTATTTTCAATAAGTATTCCTCCTAGTTTATATTCATCTAAATAAATATCGTTTGGCCATTTAATAGTAGCTCTCAGGTGATGTCCTATATGATTTTGAGCCCAATTTTGTATACCTAAAATGACGCCTAAGGCAATGCATTTACTTAGGTAAAATTGATTGGTCACTAATTCATGAGGAGGTTTTAAGGCATAAGAAACAAGCAAATTTTTATTTGCTTCTGCAGTCCAATGATTTCCTCTTTGTCCTTTGCCGGCTGTTTGATGGCCAGCAATCCAAGCAAATCCTTCGGGTAAATCTAAGTTAATTGACTCTTCGAATGCAAGTGTGTTAGTGGATTCACACGACTTGATAAATTTTGTGAATTTGCCGACGAACCGGGTAGGGGCTTGGTAATTGTTCAACTTTTCTTTGTAATTTTAGCTTTACAAGAACAAATTTAATTCTTTATTCGTTACAGGATATTAATGATTCTGTTTATTATTTATTAATCCAAATTTATGGCCAAAAGTACCCTAAAAACCCCCACCAAGGAAGCATCTGAAGAACTAGCAAATTGGGTGGTTAAAGGAATGCAAGAGAAGAAGGCACAAGAGATCGTCGTGATGGACTTGCGTGGAGTACATAATGCATTTACTGATTTTTTTGTCGTTTGTTCAGGAACGTCTGATACCCAGATTGAAGCAATTGCGGATTCTGTTGACAAAGAAGTATGGGAATCAGGAAAGATTCATGTGCATGCGGTGGAGGGGAAGGCCAATCGTGAGTGGATTTTAATGGATTATTATGATGTAATAGTTCATGTTTTCTTAAAAGATAAGCGTGATTTTTTCAAACTAGAGGAATTATGGGGAGATGCGAAGTTTTCGTACCTACCCGAAGCATAAATTTTTCATGAATCGAACTATAATGGTTTCGATGTATGTTAATAGCCCAAATTAAACAAACTAATGGCAAAACAAGGAAACAGTTTTAAGAATAAAAAACTATCGGGGATGCCCCCACGCTTACCTAAAAAACCGGTGGGAGGAATGCAGAGTTGGATGATCATTGGTCTTATGATTGCAATGGTCAGTATGTTTTTCTTTACCAAACAACGTACGTTGCAAGAAATCAACCAACGCCAGTTTGAGTCTATGGTGATTCAAAAAGAGGTAGAGTCTGTCGTCATTGTGAATGATAAATTAGTCGAGGTCTCATTAAAGTCGGGTTTTGTTTCGAAATATTTTAAGAACTCACCGAAAGGCTTAATCTCAGCTAAGCAAGGACCACACTTTGAATTTCCAATAATTTCAAAAGAGGGTTTTGAACATTTTTTAGAGGATAGACAAAAAGACTTTCCTCGAAATGAGCGCATTTTTGCAACACCTGAGACTAGGACTGGACCATTGGATTGGTTGGGTACTTGGGGATTTTTTATTTTAATGGGTCTTAGTTTTTACTTCCTATTTTTCCGAATGGGTGGTAGTGGTGGAGGCGGTGGCCAAATTTTTAATATTGGCCGCAGTCGGGCAACGCTCATTGAAGGCGAATCTAAAGTGAAAGTTACATTTGATGATGTAGCTGGACTAGATGAGGCCAAAGAGGAGATTCAAGAGATTGTCGAGTTTTTAAAATTCCCTAAAAAATTCACTGATTTGGGAGGTAAAATTCCTAAAGGTGCACTTTTAGTTGGTCCTCCGGGAACAGGAAAAACATTATTAGCTAAGGCTGTAGCCGGTGAAGCTGGTGTTCCATTTTTCTCGCTTTCAGGCTCTGATTTTGTTGAAATGTTCGTTGGTGTAGGTGCCGCCCGTGTACGTGATTTATTCAAACAGGCCAAAGAAAAAGCCCCATGTATCATCTTTATTGATGAGATAGATGCGGTAGGTCGTTCGCGTAGCCGAGGTCAAATGCCGGGATCAAATGATGAGCGAGAAAATACATTAAATTCTTTGTTGGTAGAAATGGACGGTTTTGCAACTGATTCAGGGATTATCATCATGGCGGCAACAAACCGTCCAGATGTATTGGATTCTGCTTTGTTGCGTCCGGGACGTTTTGATCGTCAGATTTCAATTGATAAACCAGATATTATTGGTCGTGAGGCAATTTTTAAAGTTCATTTGAAGCCGTTGAAATTAGCAGCGGATATAGATCCAAAAGAATTATCGGCACAAACACCTGGCTTCGCTGGAGCGGAAATTGCTAATGTTTGTAATGAGGCGGCATTGATTGCTGCAAGACGTAGCAAGACCGCTGTAGACATGGATGATTTTCAGGAGGCTATGGATCGTGTGATTGGGGGGTTAGAAAAGAAGAATAAGATCATTAATCCATTAGAGAAGAAAATTGTAGCCTTTCATGAGGCGGGCCATGCGATTGCAGGTTGGTTTTTAGAGCATGCCAATCCATTGGTCAAAGTTTCAATTGTGCCACGTGGTGTCGCAGCGTTGGGTTATGCGCAATATTTGCCCAAAGAACAATTCTTATATCGCACAGAGCAATTAATGGATGAGATGTGTGTTACTCTGGGTGGAAGAGCTGCCGAAGAAATTGTGTTTGGAAAGATTTCTACAGGAGCACAGAATGATTTGGAGCGTATCACAAAACTCGCTTACTCCATGGTTACCGTGTATGGTATGAATGAGAAGTTGGGTAATATTTCATACTACGATTCGAAAGGTTCGGACTATCAGTTTAATAAGCCGTATTCGGAGACGACGGCTCGCGAAATTGATGAAGAGGTTCGGAAGATTATTGCAGAGGCTTATACACGAACTAAAAAATTGCTTCAATCCAAGAAGGATAAGCTAACCATTTTAGCTGAACAATTATTGGAAAAAGAAGTCCTTTTTCAAAGTGATTTAGAGGCGTTAGTTGGCCCTCGCCCATTTGAGCAATTAACTTCTTATCAAGAGTTTATTAAGGGTGAAACTGAGAAGAAGCGTCAAGATGCTAAGGATGAACGTCAGTTAGCTGAAGATAAAAAGCAGACAGCTAAGAAATCGGTTGCGAAAGCAAAAGATTATGTCGAGCCTGAGTCGGCACCTGTTAAGAAAGCGTCGCCCAGAAAGCGTAGTCCAAAAAAGGAAGATTAGTCAATAGGGGTGGGGATTCTCACCCCTATTTATTTACATATGATTGTTATACAAATTCCTGACGGAAAGAAAGTTTATTGTATCTCAGATATGCATTTGGGTTTTCCTAATGCACGTGAATCTCGTGCACGTGAAGCTCAATTGGTCTCATGGATGGATCAAATTGCAAATGATGTTTCTGATTTATTTTTAGTAGGTGATCTATTTGATTTTTGGTTTGAATATAAAGAAGTTATTCCCAAGGGATTCATTCGCTTTTTAGGGAAATTAGCTTCATTAGCTGACTCAGGAGTACGCATTCATGTGTTTGTTGGGAATCATGATCTTTGGATGAAAGATTATTTCGTCACAGAATTTAATGCACAAATTTACCAAACCTTAACTGATTTTGAATTTCAGTTTACGAATCATTCCTCGCGTGTTTGCATTGGACATGGAGATGGTATTGGTCCTGGTGATTATGGTTATAAGTTGCTCAAGCAAGTATTTACTAATCCTATTGCACAATTTTTATTTGGTTTTTTACATCCTGACATTGGTGTTAGGTTGGCTCATTTTTGGTCAGGAACTCGAAAAAAATCATCAATTAGTTCAAGCGAAGTGATGTTTAATTCTGATACTGACTATATCGTTTTAGCTATTAAGGATCGAATGCTGACTGATAGATTGGCCAATAAGGGAATAGAAGCGTATGTCTGTGGGCACCGACATCATCCTGTTTGTATTCAGTTAGCATCTGATATTCATTATTATAATTTAGGAGACTGGTTTAGTCAGGATTTTAAGCATGCTTATGTTTTGCAGATTGGTGCTAAAGGCTTTGATTTTGTGAAATTTCAGCCCAACTACTAATTTTTCTACCTATATTGTTTTTTTATTTTTCAAAATAAATATTTCTATGTCTCAATTTCACACACGTCTTGAAGTAATGTCTGAGCTAGCCAAAAATATGGATGGCTACATGAAGGATTTTTTAAATCCTATTGATTCTAATTGGCAGCCTTCAGATATGCTTCCGGATTCTACCAAGGATAATTTTTTCCAAGAAGTGAAATTGTTGCAAGAAGCAGCGAATGAATTGCCTTATGACTATTGGGCTGTATTGATAGGTGACACGATTACGGAGGAGGCATTGCCAACTTATGAATCATGGTTGCTTGGTATGGAAACGGTAGATCAATTGGATCAAGAAAATGGCTGGGTTAAGTGGATTCGTAATTGGACAGCAGAAGAAAATCGGCATGGTAAATTGTTGGGGACTTATTTGTACTTGTCTGGTAAGGTTGACATGCGGGCTGTAGCAATTTCTACTCAGCATTTAATTGCAGATGGTTTTGATATTGGAACTTCTGCTGATCCCTATCGTAATTTTGTTTACACCTCGTTTCAGGAATGGGCGACGAATATTTCACACCGGAGAACGGCTTCTTTAGCAAAGCAGCATGGAAATTCGAATTTGTCCCGTATGTGTGCACAAATTGCAGCTGACGAATTGCGTCATGCAAAGGCATACAAGGCATTTGTTTCTGAAATTTTCAAATTAGATCCCTCGGAAATGATGTTGGCATTTGCCGATATGATGAGAAAGAAAATAGTCATGCCTGCTCATTTCTTACGTGAGATGAATGGGGCAAAGAGTTCATTATTTGATCATTTTTCAGATGCTGCTCAGCGCATTGGTGTTTATACTACAATGGATTATACCACGATAATGCGTGGTTTGATTCAAGATTGGGAATTAGAGGGGATTCGAGGCTTGAATGATCAAGCAGAAAAGGCACGGGATTATGTAATTAGTTTACCAGCACGCTTAGAGCGTTTGGCTGAGCGTGTTAAGGTGCCCGAATTAGCCTACCCGTTTAGTTGGATTGTTTAATTCTTTATGCCTCAAAAATTGTCAATGGATGAGCTAAATCGGCTCGATCTTACTTCCTTTAAACAGGTAGACAAGTTTCCTTTTGTATTTGTATTAGATGACATACGCAGTATGAATAATATTGGGTCTGCTTTTCGCACGGCTGATTCATTTCGATGTGCGCATGTCTATTTATGTGGAATTACCGCAAAGCCACCGCATCGTGAGATTTCTAAGACAGCTTTGGGAGCTGATGAATCTGTAGATTGGAGTTATTTTGAAACACCTAAGTTATGCCTTGAACATTTATTTTCAAGTGGTTATGAGGTATTTTGTATTGAGCAAGTGTCTCAATCGATTTTATTGCAGGATTTTGTGCCGATGGTTGGTAAGAATTATGCATTTGTATTTGGGAATGAAGTTTTTGGGGTAAATGATGTTTGGATCGAAGGTGCATCTGGTCATTTAGAAATCCCCCAATTTGGCACAAAGCATTCCTTAAATGTTTCGGTTACGATGGGTATTGTAGCTTGGGACTTTATCTCTAAATCAGTTTTTTAGTTATTCCAATATTAAATTTTTCAAATACTTCTAAAACTTAACATGGATAAATTTTTAATTTTCATTAGTTTACCTAGATTTATCAAAAATTTAACAATTACGTAATGAACGGTCATAAAAAAACATTATCAAACCAGTTAGCAACTATCATTTTACCGAAATTAAAGGGTTTGTCTGAAAAGAATGCGAAGAAAGTTTTAGCTACAGTAGAAAAGGCCTCAGGAGATATCGCTAAGAAATATGTGAAGTTGGTTCAAGAGCAAGAAAAAGAGGCGGCTAAGGTGAAAGCGAAAGCAGATCGTGTAAAGAAAAAAGCTGCTGAAAAGGAAGCTAAGAAAAAGGATAAGTTGGCGAAGAAGGCTGCTGAAATCAAAAAGGTGGCTCAATTAATGGCTAAGGAAGCTGGAGCTGCGCCAGAAAAACCTTCAGCAAAACCTGCAGTTAAAACTCCAGCGAAGCCTAAGGCAAAAGTAATCAAGAAATAGGGGGAAACATTCATCCTATTATTTCAGCGTTTATCCCTTTTTGAATTGGGGGTGAACGCTTTTTTTTTACATTCGAACATTACTTTATTTTAGCAATTATGTTACTATCAATTCGGAATTTAGAGAAGCGTTATGCCGAGCATGTAGCTTTGCAAAATATTAGCCTTGAAATCCCCAAGGGATGTATTTTTGGCTTGTTGGGCCCCAATGGAGCTGGAAAAACATCATTAATTCGAATTATTACACAAATTACGGGTCCGGATGCTGGAGAGATTTATTTCGATGGGGAACGCTTGAGATTGGAGCATGCGGATCAAATAGGCTATTTGCCTGAAGAGCGAGGCTTATATAAGAAGATGAAGGTGGGTGAACAATTGTTGTATTTGGCTCAATTAAAAGGTATGCGAAAGGATGAGGCCTTAGCTAAGTTAAAGGATTGGTTCATTCGATTGGATATAAAAGATTGGTGGAATAAGCCCGTAGATGATTTGTCTAAGGGTATGCAACAAAAAACGCAATTTATTGCTACGGTGGTTCACGAACCTAAGTTGCTTATCTTGGACGAGCCATTTTCAGGTTTTGATCCCATTAATGCCAATATGTTGAAAGATGAAATTTTGGCTATTAAAGAGCGCGGAACAACTATTTTGTTTTCGACGCACCGTATGGAATCCGTAGAGGAGTTGTGCGATGAGATTGCCTTGATTAATCACGCGCGCGTTGTTTTATCTGGCAATAAAGCAGAGGTACAAGCAAGGTTTAAAAAGAATCAATTTATGATTCGATTTGAGGGTAATTTAATGCAAATGCCTGGAATTGAGGTAATAAGCCAACAACCTTCCCATGCTGTTTTGCGATTATCGGAGGGGATTGGTACGAATGAGGCGATTGCCTTATTAATTCAGCAAGTTCGTTTATTGGAATTTAAGGAACTGATTCCATCCTTTAATGAAATATTTATACAAGTTGTAAGCGAGACAAATTAATATGAATAAGATATTTTTAGTTATTCAGCGTGAATACGTAACGCGTGTTTTGAAGAAATCATTTTGGATTTCTTCTTTATTGGCACCTGTGCTGTTAACAGCTATTTATGCGATTCCGATTTGGCTGGCGATGAAAGATAAGGAACATAAAAAAGTGGCCATATTGGATTTAAGTCATTTGTGGAAACCTGTTGATTTACAAGACAAGGAATTAATTTTCACCTTTATTTCCAAGTCGGAAATGCAATTCAAGAAGGAGTTTTCCAAGGATGGATATGACGCGTTTGTGAGTATTCCAGCCAATGTTTTGTCAAACCCCAAAGGGGTGCATATTTATTCATCAAAGAACATCGGACTTTCTTTAAAAGAATCGGTTGAACGATTGATTCAAAATAAGGTTAGACAGGAGTTGATGTATCAAGCGGGTATCTCTAAAAACGTGTACGAAGATACGCAGGTTGATATTGAAAGTGATACAATTACGATTTCTGATTCTGGGGATGAAACAAATTCAAGTTCAGCCGGAGCCATGATATTGGCTGGTGTGATGGGGTTAATTCTGTATGTAACGCTCCTTTTGTATGGGTCTCAGGTTATGAATGGGGTTATTGAGGAGAAAAGTAGTCGAATCATCGAGGTTATTATTTCATCTGTAAAGCCGTATCAATTGATGTTAGGGAAGATTATAGGTGTAGGATTAGTTGGTTTGACGCAGTTTGTGTTATGGATTATTTTGACGATTGGGCTGACTCAAGTAACCAGTAAAGTATATGCTTCGAAGGCATCTTCTATGGTTGGCCTAAGTCAAGATGCACAAATTAAAGCGAATGCAGACATGGCAATAGCCATGCAAGATTCGCCTATGGGAGAAGTAACGAAAGTATTGGAGAGTACAAATATTCCGTTAGTGATGTTTGCTTTTTTGTTTTATTTTTTTGTGGGATATTTGTTGTATAGTTCTTTATTTGCGGCTATTGGTTCGGCTGTTGAGAGCGCAACTGAGGCGCAGCAATTCACATTTATTGTGATGATTCCGATCATTTTATCTTTCTTGCTTGCTCAGTATACTATCCAGGATCCTGATAGTACGATTGCATTTTGGTCATCCATGATTCCGTTTACCTCCCCCATTAATATGATGGTTCGATTGCCATATGGGGTACCTATTTGGGAATTAGTCGCCTCGATGGTCTTTTTACTTATCGGATTTTTTGTTTGTAGTTGGATTTCAGCCCGAATATATCGGGTAGGAATTTTAATGTACGGGAAAAAAGCTACGTGGAAAGAATTGTCAAAATGGCTTTTTTATAAGGGTTAATTAGTTATTTAGCCATTTATCTAAATCTTCTGGATTAAATCCTGCAATGATTCTATTTCCATCTGTTATGATGGGGCGTTTGATGGCAGAATTTTTTTCTAGCAAGAAGGAAAATACGGTAGTTTTTTCTTCAAGGGCATCTTTTTCTTGATCGCTCAGTTGGCGGTATGTACTTCCTTGTTTATTGAGAACTTTTTCGATGCCTAATTTGTCAATAAAATTTTGAAGTGTGACAGCCGAAATACCTTCTTTTTTATAATTATGAAATGTGTATTGGATATCTTTTTTCGCTAGAAAATCGAATGCTTTTTTCATCGTATTGCAGGCTGGTATTCCGTATATCGTAATCATAATTTTTTTATTTAAAATCTAGTTCACCATGTTGGTTTTGGTGGTATTTTTGTGAATTGCTTACAAAAATAACACAAATAGCCATTATGGAATATAGAATTGAAAAAGATACCATGGGTAAAGTAAATGTGCCTGCTCATGTGTATTGGGGTGCGCAGACGCAACGTTCCATTGAGAACTTTCCGATTGCCCAAGATATCAATAAGATGCCTAAGGAGATTATAAGAGCATTCGCTTATCTGAAAAAGGCTGCTGCGATTACGAATTTTGAGGCAGGTATTTTAGATGAGGCAAAAAAAAGTCTCATTTCACAAGTTTGTGATGAAATTTTGGCTGGGCAGTGGGCGGATCAATTTCCATTAGTTGTTTGGCAGACGGGTTCAGGTACGCAATCAAATATGAATTGTAATGAAGTGATTGCTTACCGTGCACATGTGATTCAAGGTGGGAACTTAATGGATGAGCAGAAGTTTGTACATCCGAATGATGATGTAAACAAGTCTCAATCATCGAATGATACGTTTCCAACGGCCATGCACATTGCGGCATATCAGGCTTTGATGGAGGTGACCATTCCTGGTATTACGACATTACGGGACACTTTAGATGCGAAGGCAAAGTCATTTAAGGATGTGGTTAAAATTGGCCGTACCCATTTCATGGATGCAACGCCTTTGACATTGGGACAAGAGTTTTCCGGTTATGTGTCTCAGTTGAATCATGGTTTGAAGGCAATTAATAACTGCTTAGATCATTTGGCCGAACTAGCCCTTGGAGGAACGGCAGTTGGCACAGGAATCAATACACCCAAAGGCTATTCGGAAAATGTGGCGAAGCACATTGCTGCATTAACAGGATTACCTTTTAGAACTGCAGAAAACAAGTTTGAGGCGTTGGCAGCACATGATGCAATTGTAGAGGTACACGGAGCTTTAAAAACGGTTGCAGTTAGCTTAATGAAGATTGGAAATGATGTTCGCATGTTGTCTTCGGGGCCTCGTTCGGGAATAGGAGAGATTTATATTCCGGATAATGAGCCAGGTTCATCTATTATGCCGGGTAAAGTAAACCCAACCCAATGTGAGGCAATGACTATGGTGGCAGCGCAGGTATTAGGAAATGACGTTGCCATTAATATTGGTGGTGCATCTGGCCATTTTGAGCTAAATGTGTTTAAGCCTCTGATGATTTACAATTTCTTACATTCGGCTCGTCTTATTGGCGATGTTTGCAAGGCATTTAATGATAAATGTGCTGTAGGTATCGAGCCCTTGCATGCTAATATTGCAAAGCACGTAAACAACTCATTGATGTTGGTTACCGCTTTAAACACCAAAATAGGCTATTATAAAGCGGCTGAAATTGCTCAGACTGCACATAAAAACGGCTCTACATTGAAAGAAACAGCAATAGCCCTCGGTTATGTAACTGCTGAAGAATTTGATGCTTGGGTGCGTCCTGAGAATATGGTAGGCGATATCAATGTATAAGTAGATAAAAAATACGCGATTCTCGCGGCTTTATCATTAAAATACCTCATATGATTCGTATGGGGCATTTTTATGCCATTTCGCGCAATTCTACTGAATAATAGGTATTTGGGAAGGGAAAACTTTCTGCTAAAGCAGTAGCCTCTTCCCAGGAAGACATAATTAAGGTAATGACTTGGGAGATCTCTCCTCCATCAATAAGCTGAACTATCTTTTGTTCTATTTTTCCACTGGCTGAAAGATATAGACTTTGACCCGAAAATTTCTGGTATAACATGTCTTGATATTTTTCTTTCACCGACTTTAGCCATGAACGAATTTGTTCTAATTCTTCGGAAGATGCCAAGCTATTTTCTCCTGAAATTCCCTCAACAGGGCCTCGAATAATGATAACAAATCGTTTCATAAAAATGATATTATTCTTATTTTAAAATTCGCTTTGAAATTTATCAAATGGATTTTCTACTTTTAGTTTAGGTACTCGTATTGCCCGTTTTTTAGGTGCTACTTTGGGAGTTTGAATTGTTGGTGGGAGTAGGGGACTGAGCCAGTTGGCCAACTGCCCTAGTATTTCCGCGTTTAGTGTATAATAAATAAACACTCCATTTCTTCGCGTGTTAACAATTCCTGCTTCTTTTAATACTGACAGATGACGCGATATTGTGGGCGCGGCATAGTCGAATTGATCAAAAATGCTACTTGCAGGCATCTCGCCATCTTTGAGCATTTCAATGATTTTACGTCGGGATTCATCTCCAATAGCTTTGGATATCGCTTCGATAGTCATAATATTATTACTTACTTAGCTAATTTAATATATTCAAATTATAAATCAAAATGCAGCCAATTCAACATAAATGAATGGTATTTAAAGATAGGTAATATTAATTAGCATATTAGCTAATATATAATTAGGTTAATAGCTAATTAATTATCGAATTAGCTAAAATTTATTAGCGTTATAGCTAATTAATTTAATTTTTTACATTCAACTATTTTAATGTGGTTAACTAACTTTCTACATATTAATATTTAATCTGTTGATATAGAATCATTGAACTAACAAGCAAAAAAAAGACCGCAAGAATTTTTTCATGCAGTCTGTAATTTGGTGTAAGATTTGTATGTTTTATTCTCGAATGTAAATGCGTTTTACTCTAGATGATATTCCAGTCATCATTTCATATGGAATAGTTTGAGCCGCTTTTGCTAAGGTTCCTATTTGTATTTTTCCGCCAAAAACGATTGCCTCGTCTCCCTCATTTATTTCTGGCAAATGGCTAACATCTACCATGCACATGTCCATGCAAATACTTCCTACTGTTGGGCATAATTGACCCCTTATTTCAAACAGTCCTGCTCCTAAACCAAGTGATCGATTATAGCCATCTGCATATCCAATAGCTAGGGTAGCAATCTTGCCGTCTTCTTGAAATTGTCCTATCCGGCCATAGCCTACAGTTTCACCTTTTGCTACGTTTTTTACCTGTGAAACATAGGTTTTAAGTGTTAGTACGTTTTCTAGTGATTTTTTTTCGACCGAATTACCAGAAATTCCATACATACTGATGCCCAATCTCACCATATCGAACCTTGATTCTGGGTAATTTTGTATGGCAGCTGAATTAGCTATATGCCATAATGGTTTGTAACCTAAGCAATCACTTATTGCCTGAGAGGCATCTTCAAATTGTTTAATTTGATGTAAAGTAAATTCTTTGTGCTTAGGGTTTTCAGAGGCTGCTAAATGGCTTAAGATACTCACAACCCATAGTTGGGGCATTTGATTTAACTCATCCTTTAATTTCTCAATTTCATTTATTTCAAATCCTAAACGCTTCATCCCCGTATCCAATTTTAGATGGATTTTGATATTTTTGGTATGGTGGTTACTGTATTCGTCTATCGCTCTTAATAAGCTAAAATTATATATCTCAGGTTCTAACGCATATGAAGCCATTTTATCAAATTCCTCCACTTGGGGATTCATTACCATAATTGGTGTATAAATCCCATTGTTTCTTAATTGAATACCTTCATCTGTATACGCGACTGTTAAGTATTCAATTCCTTGTGATTGTAGGATTTTAGCTATGTCTACAGCACCGGCTCCGTAAGCTTGTGCTTTTACCATGCCCATTATTTTAGTCTCTTTTCCTACAAGGTTTCGATAGTAATTTAAGTTATGGTGTAATGTGTCTAAATTAATTTCTAGTTGAGTACAATGTGTTTTGGTCTCTAAAGCATTTACTATTTTTTCAAATGCAAATTTTCGTGCTCCTTTCAGTAGTATTATTGAATCATGTAGGTTTGTAAGATCCCCTGATTCGACCAACGACTCCGCTGTGGTATAGGTTTTTATATCATTGAAATAGTGTTTATTTCGCTCGATTTGAGTTCCTATGCCAAATACTTTTTCAATTTTTTGTTGTTTAAGTAACTGAGCTATTTGTTTGTATAAGCTGGCCTCGTCTATTCCAGTTTCTATAAAATCACTAATGATTAATACTTTGTTTTTTTCTTCGTAGCGCTTAAATAAGGGCAATGCTAATTTTAATCCATCTAGATCATTGTTATATGAATCATCTATAAGCTGGTTATTGCGAACACCCTCTTTGATTTCTAGGCGCATGGACACTGGTTTAATGCCAATTACCGCGGCATTAATTTCTTCATTTGTCATGCCCAAAAAGTGTGCTTGAATCAGGCAATGGCTTAAGTTTTCTAATGACGCTTCATCATGTAACGCACATTGTACCGATAGGAAAGTTTCTGATTGATTGCGTTTCTGAAATTTTAATTGGCTTGTTTTCCCCGTAATCTTCCAGTAAACATATATAGATTGTGTTGGGTCAGTTGTGCTCCAACTTATCAATTGGCATGTCGGATTAATTTCGCGCATCGCCTCTTTTACCACTGGATCAGTATTCGATGTTGCTCGATAAATTAGTTTTTTTGCGTGTCGGAATAGTTGAAGTTTTTCAATTAATTTATCTAATTCTTTTTCAAAATTCTTACTATGTGCTTCCCCAAAATGTGTTAAAATACCAAATTCAGGCCGAATTATGGGTTCCAAGCGATTCATTTCGCCTAACTTAGAAATACCTGCTTCGAAAATACCTAATGTATGTTGGTTTCGTATTCCCCAAACGGAAAGTGGAACCCCTATTTGTGAATTGAAACTCTTAGGACTTCGGACTACTTGAAATTTTGATTTTGTGAGTGTAAATAACCATTCCTTACACGTTGTCTTTCCATTGGATCCAGTAATTGCTACGACGGTTAACCCAAAGCCTATTCGGTGTAAATGCGCAATGTGTTGTAAGGTTTCGATGCTATTATTTACGACCCAAATAGATGTATTGCTCCATGATTTTGCTTTTTCTGCTAGTGGACCGTGCCAAGCCATTTTTTCAACAACGAATTCTCGAACCCCTTTTTGATAAAGTGATTCAATGAATTGATGCCCATCATGGTGTAGTCCTCGAACAGCAAAAAATGCCGTATCAGTTGGCTCATATATTTGCCGACTGTCTAAACTAATATAGGTCGACTTTAATTGTATGGGTTCGTTGGGATAAATCATGAGCAAATATTGAACAAAAGACTAAAATACAAAAAGGCAAGGAAACAAATCCTCGCCTTTTAAAATAAATATCTAGGATAATTAAGCCTCCAATGCAGCAACACCTGGAAGGGTTTTTCCTTCCATGTATTCCAACAATGCACCACCTCCTGTAGACACGTATGATACGCGATCTCCATAGCCAGCATTATTAACTGCCGATGCTGAATCCCCACCACCAATGAGCGAGAATGCGCCATTTTCTTCTGTTGCTTTTACAACTACATCTGCAATCGCATTCGTGCCTATTGCAAAGTTCGGGAATTCAAACACACCCATTGGGCCATTCCACAAAATAGTTTTCGATTTAGCAATTACATTTTGGAATAATTTTACCGATTCTGGACCGATGTCTAAACCTTCCCAGCCATCTGGAATTTCGCCCCGACTAACTATTTGGCGGTTGGCATTGTTATTAAAATCATCTGCACATACATTATCAACCGGCATAATTAGATTAACTCCTTTTTCTTTCGCTTTCAGAATTAGTTCTTTCGCGAGTGCAACTTTATCTGGCTCTGAAATTGATTTACCAATTTTACCACCTTCTGCCAATGAGAATGTGTAGGTCATTCCACCACCAATAATCAAGTTGTCTACCTTATCAAGTAATCGTTCAATAATTAAGATTTTATCTGAAATTTTTGACCCTCCCATGATAGCTGTAAAGGGGCGTTCTGAATAGTCAAGAATTTTCTTCGCATTTTCAAGCTCGGCTTGCATCACATATCCTGCTACTTTATCCGTAACGAATTTACCCATGACAGCCGTTGAAGCATGTGCTCGGTGTGCAGTACCAAATGCATCATTTACCCAGACATTTCCTAACTGAGCTAATTTTTGGGCAAATGCTTCATCTCCCTTTTCCTCCTCTTTGTAAAAACGCAAGTTTTCTAATAACAAAATTTCACCGGGTTGTAATTCAGCTGCTAACGCAATGGCATCATCGCCAATGCAATCGGTGGCAAACTTTACTTTTACTCCAAACACCAGAGAAAGCGGTGTTACTAAATGCTTTAAGGAATATTTTTCAGTTGGCCCGTCTTTTGGACGTCCTAAATGTGACATTAAAATGGCAGAACCTCCATCCGATAAAATCTTTTTGATCGTTGGGATTGTTGCTTTGATACGTGTATCATCCGTAATTTCAAAACGCTCGTTTAGAGGTACATTGAAGTCAACACGAACTAATGCTTTTTTGTCAGCAAAATTGAAATTTGAAACCGTTAGCATAAATTTTGTTTCGTTAGAATAGTTTGATTAACCCGAAATATATCAGGCTTGCAAAGATAGCATCATTTGTTAAATTGTTGAAAAAATCTAATTTTCTGTTGAAATTCTTGAAAATTATACCAAAATAGTCCTATTTTTAGGCATAATTTATTCGCCCAATTCATGGAGAACACAAGTGCCCCCAATTTTTCTCCAACTTATTACTGGGATTACTTTCAATATGTTTTGCGATATGTAGATAAGCATTACAAATATTTGCTTAATCCGCTTGAATCCGAATTTGTTGAATCCTTTCAATCACTTTCATTCGCAGCCCAATGCATGTACCTTCGATTAAGTGGCCGGAGTGTAACTTGGTTTAACCGCTCATCGTTGGTTTACAGCGAAATTGAGTCAATCGAGGTGGCTTTGGACGAGCTAATTAACCAAGGTTTTGTAGGGATTTATTCTGATTCCACCTTGACCCCCGAGTTGTTACACGTACTCACTAAACCACAATGTGTTCAAATTCTTGAATCTATTTCGGTAGATAGCAAATCACTTAAGTCATTAGCTAAGCAAGCACTTGTTGACATTTTGGTTGACGCTCCATTACCGAATATGTTTGATGCAAATTTATGGATTAGACCCTTGAAGCTTGACCTATATCATTTTTGTTCGTTTCTGTTTTTTGGCAGTAAGAATCGGGATTTGAAGGAATTTGTTGTAAGGGATTTGGGGCACCGACAATACATGGAGATTGCGGAGGAGGATTTTCAGCCTTATTTCACTACACGAAAGGAGATTGATGATAAATGGAAAATTAGTATTTGGCGGGACTGGTTTTATGCGGAACAGGATCGTGTGGATCCTGGCCAACTAAAGGAATCCTTGTTTGATACCATCATACCAATGGCCAACGAATTATCTGACTTAGCCGTTGCATCTTATGAACGTTTGTTGTTTCAGGTAGGTCGATTTCTTGAACGTCAAAACCATTTGGTGGACGCTTTAGAGGTTTTTGAATTGGCTGGTTCTGCGCAAGCGTTAGAGCGCCGAATACGTATTTTGACTAAGTTAAAACGCATGGACGAGGCACTACGTTGGGCGGAATTCGGTCAAGCGCATGTTGAAAATCCAACGGAGCTGCACTTTTTTCAAGATTATTTAGCTAGGCACGCATCAAAAAAACAGGTAAAGCAAGTCACATCCCGATTAAAAAAGGCGGATAAAATCATAATTGACGGTTCCTATAATGGCCGCGTTGAACAAGGTGTTATCGATTATTATGTTGCTCAAGGTTATTATGCTACTTTTTGCGAAAATGGAGTTTGGAAAAATATATTGGGTTTACTTACGTGGGAGTTGATTTTTACGGATCATAGTTCCGGATTTCATCATCCGTTTCAATATGCGCCAACCACCGATTTCACACAGGTAAATCCTGCTCGGTTTACTCAATTACTCGATTTGCTCCATGATCGCTCGAGCGTTTTAGTTCACATGCAAACTATTGCCTCACGACATTACGGCGTCATTAATCCATTGGTAGAGTGGGGATTTTTAAATTGGGAGTTAATTGAAAAGGTTTTAATGCATGTAGAAACACCCGCGTTACAGCAAGTTCTGACATGCATGTGGTTACGTTTATCCACGCATGCCAAAGGTTTTCCGGATTTATTTATTCAAAGAGAGAACGAATTTTGCTTTGTGGAAGTGAAGTCTCCCAACGACCATTTATCGGCTATTCAGCATTTTTGGCACGATACCTTTGCTGAATTAGGTATTCCTATCCAGTTGATTCGTGTCGCATGGAAATAAATTTTTGTTAATTGCTTGACAAGCTTTCGAAAATAATATACCTTTTCAATGAATCTAAAACGTTCTGTTTTTCTGTGGCTTTGCTAGGATTCCCAAAGCTTCTATTCACCCTTTAAATTTAATGATTATGAAAGTGCAAGTACACGCTATTCACTTCAGTGCTGATCGTAAATTGTTGGATAGCATTCAAGCTAAGTTGAATAAATTAGATACTTTTTATGATCGAATAACCGGCGGCGAGGTATTTTTGAAATTGGCCAGAGGCGAAGGTAAAATGCGAGAGAAGTTATTAGAAATTAAAATTGTTGTTCCAGGAGCGATTCTGTTTGTTAAAGAAACAGCTCGCTCGTTTGAAGAGGCTTTGGATTTAGCATTGAACGCCTTAGCTGAACAAATTAAACGATTCAAATCAAAAGTCAATCAAGTCAAAACGGATAAGCTCAGTCTTTCTTTAGAATAAACGAAAAAGCGCCCCAATTAGGGCGCTTATTTATTATAGGATACCTAGTAAATCTTTAAATTGGAAGCCATCTTGAAGGCGTTCTTTTCCGAGTTTATGGTGTTCCGCCAAGGCCCACAAGACAAATTCTTCCACAAAATAGCGATCTGCCGCAGGAGTGTCAGGTTGGTATTTGGATACTAAAGCTTTCAACGGTTTTAACTCGTCTAAGGTTGTTTGGTAATCCGTATCCGATGATTCATCATACAAGACCAAGCCCCCATCTGAAAAGATTGTTTCAAGTAGTGCACTGTAAGGGCTATCTTCAATTTTCTTACTTAACTTTTCAATTTTAGGAAACATTCCCGGAAGGAATGTTTTGATTGCTTGCCCAATCAATTGTTCCGCTACAAATGCCGCTCCTTCTTGCTCGCCTTC
Organism: Aquirufa sp.; assembly: GCF_964796385.1. NCBI lineage: Bacteria > Pseudomonadati > Bacteroidota > Cytophagia > Cytophagales > Flectobacillaceae > Aquirufa > Aquirufa sp. Next base: position 27,100 of record NZ_CBAUBA010000031.1, read on the forward strand.
GTAGACGAGTTCTACTTTACCTGTTATAGCTGGAATTACACCCATAAAATCGGCTAATCGTACGCTTGTATGCGTTTCTTTGTTGAGAAATGATCGCCTTTCTGCCGTACTAACTAAACTTTCTAGCATCGAAATACTCATACGCGCACTCACGCCACTCTTGTGGTCGATGTATTCACTTTGCCGAGCCTCAAAGATGATTTGTTCTAGTAAATCATAAGCAAGATTGGGAATATGAACGCGATCTACTTGAGCCGAATTTATGCGTGCTTCTTGTGAAGATATCTTGCGCGCAATCGCGATACTTTCTGGATAGTGTGTCAATATTTGAGATCCAATTCGATCTTTTAACGGCGTTACAATACTACCTCGGTTCGTATAGTCTTCTGGATTAGCCGTAAAGATAAATTGAACATCCAAGGGTAAACGTAATTTAAATCCCCTGATTTGTATATCGCCTTCTTGTAAAATGTTAAATAGTGCTACCTGAATACGCGCTTGTAAATCAGGAATTTCGTTGATCACAAAGATGCAGCGATTTGCTCTTGGAATCATTCCAAAATGAATCACACGATCATCTGCATAGGATAGTTTTAAATTGGCAGCTTTAATGGGATCCACGTCACCAATTAAATCAGCAACGGTCACATCCGGTGTCGCTAATTTTTCGGCAAATCGGTCGGCACGATGCAACCAAGCAATGGGTGTTTGATCTCCTTTTTCTTCTATTAGATTAATCGCAAAGCGGGAAATGGGATTCAATGGGTCATCATTGATTTCAGAGCCAGCCACATAGGGGATATACTCATCTAAAAGATTTACCATCAGGCGTGCAAGACGTGTTTTTGCTTGTCCACGAAGTCCTAGTAAATTGATATTGTGACGCGATAAAATAGCACGTTCTAATTCAGGAATGACTGAATTTTCGAATCCATGAACACCTTCGAAAACGGTCGTTCCGGCTTGCATGTGTTGAATAAGATTATCGCGTAATTCATCCTTGATGGATTTACTTTGGTAGCCTGAGGCTTTTAGTTCTCCTAAATTCTTAATCATTTTATTTGAGTCTTTTCTTTCTATTCGTTTCATAATCTTGAAATATCATTTCGCCTAATCCACGTAAACCCGTGTAAAAAGCTTTTCCTTGATTGGCTTCCGTAAACTTATCAACAAACTGTTGGAGATATGAATCTCGGGCAATCATAAAGGTGGTAATCGGTATATGTAATTTCCGTGCTTGAGCTGCTTGCGTGTAGCACTTTTCGGTTACATAAGGATCCAATCCATTACTATTCATGTAATAGGTACCATCTTTTTCTTTCACACAGCTTGGTTTTCCATCTGTAATCATGAAAATCTGCTTATTGGTATTGCGTTTTCTTCGAAGTATATCCATGGCCAATTGCAATCCAGCAACGGTATTGGTATGGTAGGGACCTACTTTCAAATAAGGAATATCTTTAATCGAAATACTCCAGGCATCGTTTCCAAAAACGAGTATGTCTATGGTATCTTTCGGGTAGCGCGTCGTGATTAATTCAGCTAAAGCCATCGCCACTTTTTTGGCAGGTGTAATTCGATCTTCACCGTATAATATCATGGAATGACTTATATCGATCATTAAGACTGTACTCATTTGGGATTTGTATTGCGTATCCTCGACCACTAAATCTTCCTCTACTAGTTCAAATTCCCCTATTCCATGATTGATTTGTGCATTTTTCAAACTTTCGGTTAGGGATATTTTCTCTAAGCTATCCCCAAAATGATAGGAGCGAAATTCACCTGTGAGTTCATCCCCTTGACCAGAGGCTTTTGTCTTGTGATCCCCTGCACCACTTTTATTCAAGTTCCCGAATATATTTTCTAATGCTGTTTGACGAATCGCACGTTCAGTTTTGGCCGTGATTCCGATTCCCGTACCACCATTTTCGTCGATTTCTTCCCGAATGTAGCCTTTAGCTTTTAGGTCCTCAATGAAATTTTCGATGGTGTAGTTTTCATCGGTCAACTCATATTCTTTGTCTAATTCGCGCAACCATTCAATCGCTTCGTCAAAATCGCCAGACGTATGTGTGATTAATTCTTTGAAAATACCAAAAAGCTTGTCAAACGGAGAAATGCTTTTTTCTTCGAATTCCTTAAAATAAAAACCTTTTTTACCTGTCATGCTCATGATGTGTTTAACTCTCTTAGGCTAAAATTTGTTCAAATAATGCCAAATATAAACCATAAAAAAAGGTGCCCATGAGGAGCACCTTCTTTTGTAAGTTGGTGAATTTTAAATTCCAAATGCCGACTTAACTGCATCTACGTAATCTAATTTTTCCCAAGTGAATAATTCTACTTCTTTAGTTACTTTTTGGCCGCCTGGACCATGAAAAGTTTTGGTAACAATCTCGTTTTTACGACCCATGTGACCATAAGCTGCTGTCTCAGAATAGATTGGGTTGCGTAATTTTAAACGTTGCTCGATAAAATAGGGGCGCATATCAAAAATTGCTTCTACTTTCCGTGCTATCTCTCCATCTGTTAAGTTTACTTTAGCTGTTCCGTAGGTGTCGATGAACAAACCACATGGTTTTGCCACACCAATCGCATAGGATACTTGAACCAATACTTGGTCGCATAAACCTGCCGCAACTAAGTTTTTGGCAATGTGGCGCGTTGCATAAGCTGCTGAACGATCTACTTTGGATGGATCTTTACCTGAAAATGCACCACCTCCGTGCGCTCCTTTTCCACCGTAGGTATCCACGATGATCTTACGGCCTGTTAGACCGGTGTCACCATGTGGACCACCAATCACAAATTTACCCGTTGGGTTGATATGGTAGGTAATCGCATCGTTAAACAAAGCTTCTAATGCAGGCTTTAATTTCGATTTTACACGTGGAATAACAATTTCTACGATGTCTTTTTTGATTTTTGCTAACATATCAGCTTCCGTTGCAAAATCGTCATGTTGAGTTGATACAACAATGGTATCAATGCGTTGTGGCGTATGATCGTCACTGTATTCGATTGTTACCTGTGATTTAGCATCTGGACGTAAATAGCCGATTAAGTTGGGCTCATTATTACGGATGTAGGATAATTCTTGAAGGATTTTATGAGCCAAATCCAAGGCTAAAGGCATGTAGTTGTCTGTCTCTTTTGTTGCAAAACCAAACATCATTCCTTGATCACCTGCACCTTGCTCTTCTGGATTTGCCCGATCAACACCTTGGTTGATGTCGGCCGACTGCTCATGTATGGCAGATAAAATACCACATGAGTTTGCTTCAAACATGTATTCTGACTTAGTATAG
>NZ_CBAUBA010000032.1:0-29654 GCF_964796385.1 Aquirufa sp.
CGGCTGCTCATTTGGTTTTGTGGGCTTTTGATCGGGTATTATTTGATTCTTAAATTCACTTCTGCACCTGGTTATACCGCAGGAGATTTGACTATGCCTGGAAATTTTGCGTCATATGTTGACCGACTAATTTTGCCCGGTAAATTGAGTAAAGGAATTCACGATACGGTGGGATTTTTTAATAACATTCCCGCAATTTGCAATGCGCTTGCAGGTATAATGGTCGGGGTATATTTGAGAAAACCTAATAGTAATGGAAGGAGAAAAACCTTTTATTTATTGGCTTCAGGATGTTTTTCTTTACTACTTGCTCAGCTTTGGAACTTGGATTTTCCGATCAACAAAAATCTTTGGTCTAGTTCTTTTGTCATGCAAACCGTGGGATTAAGTCTCTTATTTTTCGCCGTGTTTTACTACGTAATCGATGTATTAGGCTACAAAAAATGGGCCTTTCCTTTTCAGGTTATCGGCGTAAATTCAATTTTGATTTATATTTCCGAAAAATTTATTGATTGGGAATTTACAGCCAAAAAATTATTTGAATGGGGGTATGTTTGGTCAGGAGAGTCTGGCATGCTTGTTGGTGCCACCCTTTCAATTTTATTTCTTAAATGGATTTTCCTCAGCTTTTTATATCAGAAAAAAATATTTTTACGTGTTTAATATTCTAAATTATGAAAATACATATCAGTAATAATGCTGTGGATTTAGGAAGAGTAGCTGGTTTGAGGGCAGCTGAATTGATCAAAAAAGCCATTGAATTAAAAGGTTTTGCTTCTATTATTTTGGCTACCGGTACGAGCCAATTCGAAGTTATCCAGCAATTGCTTCGTGATCCAGCGATCGCTTGGGATCGCGTTCAAATGTTTCATTTGGATGAGTATATAGGTCTTCCCATCACGCACAAGGCTAGCTTTCGTCGTTATTTGATTGAGCGGTTTATCAATTTGGTGCCGAACTTGAAAAGTAGCCATTTGATCGACGGGGAACTTGACCCAGAGACTGAGTGCGATCGTTTGGGGGCATTGATAAGTCAAAACCCAATTGATTTAGCTTTTGTTGGGATCGGGGAAAATGGACATTTGGCCTTTAATGATCCTCCCGCTGATTTTGATACAGAATCGCCTTATATCGTTGTGAATTTGGATGAAGGGTGTCGAGCGCAACAGATGGGTGAGGGTTGGTTTGATACGATGGAGGATGTGCCCAAAAGGGCCATTAGCATGTCGATCAAACAAATCATGAAATCAAAACACATCGTTTGTACGGTGCCGGATGAACGAAAATCTCAGGCGGTTGCGGATTGCTTAACGCAAGAAGTTTCTAATCTGTTTCCTGCAAGTGTACTGCAAAATCATCCCAATGTTGATATTTATTTAGATTTAGATGCGGCTTCTCGTTTGCCCGAAAATTTTCTGCAAGATGCTAAATAGAGTCAAAATTTTTAATGGTCCGATTATTCATCAACAACAGATTCAATATGGTGCTTGTCTTTTGATTGAAAATGGAAAGATTTCAGACGTGGTTCGCGAGGATGTCGATTTTCCGGATGCCAAATTGATCGATGCACGTGGGAATTTTGTTTCACCCGGTTTTATTGATATCCATATTCATGGCGGGGGCGGTGCTGATTTTATGGATGGCACGGTGGAGGCATATTTGCAAATTGCTGAAACTCATGCCAAACATGGGACATGCTCCCTTTTGCCTACGACGTTGACTTGCGAAAAAGTTGATTTAATTCAAACACTTGAAGCATATCAGCAAGCCAAACTTTCCAATACCAAGGGGGCTGATTTTATAGGGATGCATTTGGAGGGCCCCTATTTTGCCCTTGCTCAGCGTGGGGCACAAGACCCTAAATTTATCCGAGACCCTGATCCTGCTGAATATCGTGAGATTTTGGAATCTTTTGATTTTATCAAGCGCTGGTCTGCTGCACCTGAACTAAAAGGGGCCGTTGAATTTGGGAAATATGTAAGCTCCAAAGGCGTTTTGGCCGCTATTGCGCATACAGATGCTATTTATGAGGAGGTAATTGAGGCTTTTGAACATGGTGGATTTACCTTGGCTACCCATTTTTATTCAGCAATGTCAGGTGTCACACGTAGAAATGCGTTTCGATACGCGGGTGTCATTGAATCGGCTTATTTATTGGATGACATGGATGTGGAAATAATTGCAGATGGCGTTCATTTACCTGCTCCACTCTTAAAATTGATTTATAAAATAAAAGGTCCAGACAGAATTGCTCTAATTACGGATGCAATGCGTGCTGCCGACATGCCCGAGGGGAAGTCCGTTTTAGGATCGTATAAAAATGGCTTACACGTGATTGTTGAGGATGGTGTTGCCAAGGTACCGGATCGAACAACATTTGCTGGAAGTGTAGCTACGGCAGATCGTTTACTAAAAACGATGTTGGATATGGCCGAGGTGCCTTTGGTTGAGGCTGTTCAAATGATGACGACTACCCCCGCACGAATTATGGGGATAAGCGCCCAAAAAGGGTCATTTTCGAAAGGATCGGACGCAGATGTGGTCATTTTCAATCAGCAAATTGAGATTCAACAAACCTTTGTAAAAGGTCATTCAGTTTACGAAAAAACTATTCAAGCTCTTTAATTTTTATGTTTTTAAACGAGACATTGTGTCCATGGTCTTGCAATAAAATATATCCTTCTTTTCGTTTATCGTAGCCTGCGATGGATTTAAATTTACTGGCTAAAAAGCCATTTTTGAATTCCTGGGTGCTACGATTGATCGATATAATAAGTTGTTTATCTAAATAATGTTCGATTTGATCTCCTTTCACAACGATGCGCGACGTATGCCATTGACCTATTTTGACATTGGGTTTTTTAGCGGGAATGATATTGTACAGGGAACCTGTTTTGTGATCTTCAGGTAAATGTTTTTCATTATAGATAAAATCGGCATCATCGATTAATTGGTATTCATAACCAACTAATGAGCTGGAATTAATGGGTTTTACAGGCAGTTCTTCGACAAAATATTTAACGCCTGAATTCCCTAATTTCCCTAATTTCCAATCAAAAGTCAGGTCAAAATTTTGATATTTTTTTAGTGTAATAATATCCCCGCCATCACCAGATTCTTTTCCGGCAGACAATTCGCCTAAAAGCTGTTGGTTCTTTATGATCCACCCGTGGCTAGGAAATTGACTTAGGTAGGCACCTCGCCAGCCACTAGTTGTTTTCCCATCGAACAGTAATTGATAGCCATTTTTTTCTTCCCAATGACTTAATTTATTTGTTTGGCAGGCAGCAAACAAACAAGCTATACAACTGATTAAAACTAATTTCCTCATGTGATTATTTTCAGATTTGCGCTAAAGTAACACGTGCACCCTTTGTATTTTTACTTACATCAGCGGCCTCCATAAAGGCCAAAATGGCCAAGGTTTCCCGTTCATCTACGGGTGGAATTCCTGATTTAAAGAATTCGATTATTTTAATTAATAAAGGATCATAGCCGTTATAAGGACCTAGATGTAGGATGCCGCTTTTTCCATAGGCAATTCCGCCATAATCTTGTTTTCCAGATTTTATCCCCCTAAATGTGCCAATACGGCCATCGTCCCAAATACCTGTGCAAACTTCTTGTTCCTCTGAAATGGTTCGTTGAACAGATATGCAGCCAGGGCCCATAACCGTAAATAACATTTCAACGCCGTGTATTCCATACCAAAAAAGATCAGGATGGGTCTTTTCGAATTTCATTGGGCTGTAGGTGTCTGCTCCTGAAATTGCCCCAATTTTACCCTGTTTAATTTCTTGCATACCCGTTGCGTAGCGAAGTGAGGAGGAAGAAAATACAGGGACTTTGTATTTCTTTGCTTCTTTGAAAATGGATTTGGCATCTTTCAACGAAGCGGCAATAGGTTTATCTATGAAGGTCGTTTTTCCTGCTTTGAAGATTTCAATGGCTTGTTCTAAATGTAACCTTCCGTCATTCGTTTCAAGCATGACAAAATCTACTTTGTTGAGTAAATCTTGAATGGATCCTACAATTTCAACACCTAATTTTTGTACTTGTTCGGTGTAAGCAGGAATTCTTTCTGTGCTTGATACAATGTCTTTACTTCCATGGGGGTAAGCTGCGACAACTTTAAATCCATCGTATACGGGATTGGGTGAATCAGCGTTTAATGATTTGGTAAATGCGACACTATGGGAGGTATCTAGACCAATGATTCCAATTCGTTTTCCTGCAATTGACATTGAATCAACTCGGGATTTGGCAAATGGTAAACTAAGCCCTGCCATCACGAGTGGTCCCATAAAATTTCTGCGGGTTATTTTTTGATTCATATTCGTTTTCAAAATGTCCAATTTTTAATTTGATGTCCTTTTGCGGCATAAAAGATAAGGTAAATATAGCAAGGTAATAAAACGGCATAGGCAGATTTTAAATCATAGAGATCCGCGAAATAGCCATAAACAAGCGGCATAATGGCGTTTCCGCATAATCCCATAATGAGAATGGAGGCTCCAATTTTGGTAAATTTCCCTAAGCCATCAAGTGCCAATGGCCATATTCCTGCCCAAATTAACGAATTGGCCAAGCCCAGTGCTACGACAAACCAGATACTGATGTCCGCTTTTAATCCAGCAATTTCGACCATCCCGTGACTGACTAAAATACCAATTGAAAAAAGTAAACCTAAGACCGTGCAAATACGCAATGCATTCACTTGGCTGATAAACTTTGGAATACAGATGATGCCAATGATATAGCCTAAAATCGTTGCTCCAAGGGTAAACGCTGGAAATACCTTGGCCTCCAGGAGTTGAATCTGCATGGATCCTGCATATCCGATAATGGTATCAATCGCGATGATATGCGTTCCTACGTGTAGAAAAATAGCAAAAGCGCCTAAAATTAAATGTGGGAATTGCAAAATACTTTTTTTGGATGCGTTGCTTTGCGTTGATTCCAGACTTTCTTGGTCCGTATCGATCTCAGGTAAAGGGGAAAAACGAATGGCTAGGCCTAGTAAAAAGAGTATGATACCCACGTAAAAGTAGGGTTCGATGACCCTTGAAATCAGTTCGTTTAACGCAATATTTCTATTTTCACCTGACATAAATGCCAAATTTTTGAACAAATCACTGTCGGTAGCTTTTAATATGACTGCCGCAAATACCAATGGGGCTAAAATTCCGGCTCCTTTGTTGCAAATCCCCATGATGCTGATTCGTTGCAAAGCATTTTCTTTGGGTCCAAGCAAGGTAATGTACGGGTTAGCGGCCGTTTGAAGAATGGCTAAACCTGTCCCTAAGGTAAATAAACCAACTAAAAAAATGGAGTAGGTGCGGCCCATCGCCGCAGGAATAAAAATAAAAGCCCCTATTGACATGATCCAAAAACCCAGCATCATGCCCTTTTTAAATCCAAGGGATTTTAATAGGTAAGAGGCAGGAACTGACATGACAAAATAGGAAATGTAAAATGCAAATGTGACTAAATAGGCTCTGAAATTGCTTAATTCGCAGGCAATTTTAAAGTAGGGAATTAAAATGGCATTGGCCCAGGATACAAACCCAAAAATGAAAAACATAAGTCCAATAAGAAAAATTGAAACTTGAGTATCTCGTTTGCTTAATGAGCTTATCGCTATCGGCTTATTCATGAATTTAGATAGGTTTATTTAATGTTTAATTTAATTTGATTTATTTAAAGAAGCAATGTATTTATACTTTTCATTGAATTATTTATATTTTTAACGCACATTCGCATATCACATTGTAGACCGAACATATGAAAAATAGTATTCAAAATCTATTCATTTGCTGTGTATTGATTATGGGCATTCCTTCTGTTTGGGCTCAATCTGCATCAACTAATTTCCCCGCAAAAAACATTATTATTATCTACAGCGACGATCAATCTTATCGAACTATTCAGGCATTGGGGAATAAAGAAATCAAAACGCCTAATTTAGATCATTTGGTGAAAAGTGGGTTGACTTTCCAACAAGCCCATGTGATGGGTGGTCACCAGGGAGCGGTTTGTATTCCTTCGCGGGTGATGTTGTTGACGGGCCGGTATGTAAATCGATTGCCTGGTGATGGAAATGTGATTCACGATAGTTTGATTAGTTTGCCTGAGGTTTTACGCCAAAAAGGATATACTACCTTTCACACGGGGAAGTGGCATAGCGATAAAAAATCCTATGCACGGATGTTTTCAAAGGCTGATAATATCTTTTTTGGGGGCATGCATTTTCCTAAAGAGGGAGGTCAGGAACATCCGCGGGTTAACCACTTTGATCCAACAGGGAGTTATCCTCCTGAGAAAAGTTTCCTAAGTGATACTTACAGTTCGCATTTATATGCACAAACAGCCATTGATTTTTTCGGTAGTCAGGAAGCCAAAGAAAAGCCATTTTTTTGTTATGTAGCTTTTACTTCGCCACATGATCCGCGGACACCTACGGCAAGATTTTCTAAAGCGTATGATCCTTCGAAAATCTCATTACCGCCCAATTTCTTGCCGGAACATCCCTTTAATAATGGGGATCTACATGTGCGGGATGAAAATTTATTGCCTCATCCCAGAACAGAAATAGCGGTTAAAGAAGATATTGCTGCGTATTATGGAATGATTTCGGAGCTTGATGAGCAGATTGGGCGAATTATGTCAACATTGGAAAAAGAAGGCTTGTTGAAAAATACGTTGATTGTTTATGCGGGAGATAATGGGTTGGCGATGGGCCAACATGGTCTTTTGGGAAAGCAAAATTTATATGAGCATAGCATCCGGGTTCCCATGATATTTTCAGGTCCGGGAATACCTAAAAACGTCCGAAATAACTCCTTTGTTTATTTAAGTGATATTGCTCCTACTATTTATGATTATTTAGAAATTAAAGCACCTAAAACGGTGGAGGCAAAAAGTCTATTACCGATTTTGCATCATCCAGAAAAGGCTGTAAGGGATCAAATTTACAATGTTTATGGGCATTGGAGTAGGAGTTTGAAAACGAAGGATGGGTACAAATTAATTTTATATAATGTGAATGGCGTGTTGACAAGCCAACTATTCAATCTCAAAACGGATCCGTGGGAAAAGTATAATTTGGCACAAGATAAAACGCAGCAAGGGAGAATAAAACGGATGCGTAACCTATTGAAAAAGGAAATGCTTGAAAAGCATGACAACCTCCAAATTGATCTTCCAGATTGGGGAAGGAGTGCGAATCAAAAGTCGGCAGGGAGCTAATTTTCAAACTTATTTTTGTTGGCAAGAAATCAGTACGATGACTTATTTAAAGTACAAATGATTGCATTAAGTAGGGTCATATTAATTTTATGTATAAAATATATAGCGTACCCAATTACCTTGATGAAGTTAGTTTCATTACTATTCTTAAATAAAATATAATTAATCTTAGGGATTATTGAAACTTGTGGAACCTTACACCAAATATGCTAGCTAGTTGACCTAATGAATTTAAATGAGTTATCTGATTTTGAATTAGTAACACTCCTAAAAACGGGTAATAGCTGTGCATTTGAGGTAGTTTACAAAAGGTATTGGAAGTTTATTTACGGGTTTGTTTACCAGAATCTTGGATCAAAAGAAGATTCAGAGGAAATACTCCATGATTTGATGCTTAGTTTATGGAATAAGCGTGAAGAAAGTAAAATTGAAAATCTTAAAGTATACTTATTTATTGCGAGTAGGAATTTAATTAATAAATCTCTCCGGAATCAAATTAATATTAGGAAGTTTAGAGAGTTTCAATTGTTGAATCAAATAAATGAGTCATGTCCTACGGAGGAGTTGCTATTTTCAAAAGAGTTTGAGCAAAGACTTAATGAGCTTATGTTAACTATGCCTGAAAAGACTGCTTTGATATTTAGAATGAGCAAAATCGAAGAAATTCCTGTCAAAAAGATTGCTGCTCAACTGGAGTTATCTGAAAAAGCAGTTGAATATCACGTAACTAAATCTTTGAAATTTTTAAGAGAAAATTTTAAAGATTTTTATTCAGTTAATTAATATGAATCTGATGAACAAGAAGGAATTCGATATTTTATTGCAAAAATTCAAGAACGGTCAATGCACCCCGGAGGAGATTCTTTTTTTGGAAGGTATTGTTAATGAAAGTATTGAAAAGCATGCTGATTTAGCCTTTTTAAAAAATGAAAAGGAATTGCAAGTAGAGGAGGATAGGTTGTGGAATAAACTTAATGATGAACTATTTAATAAGCCTCAAATAAGAAATTTTACCTTCCAAAGTAAATTTGTTCAATTAACAATTGCTGCGTTATTGATAGTCGTAGCCACTTTCAGCGTCTATTTATATTCGCCAGATTTTTTCCTACCGAATGCGTCTATTGAAAATAGAGGATTAGAAACCAAAAATCAAACGAAGTCTAATCAGACTTTTAAGCTTCCAGATGGCAGTACAGTTCTATTGGAAAAGAATTCAAGTATTGTTGTTTCAGAAGATTTTGGAAAGGTTAACCGGACGGTATTTTTAAAAGGTAAGGGATTTTTTAATGTAACTAGAAACGAAAAAAAACCTTTTTTAGTGAGGATTGGGAATTTTGTGACAGAAGTTTTGGGTACTAGTTTTAGTGTTGGGATAGATAGTCAGAGTAAATTAATTGAGGCAGTGGTAACAAGTGGAAAAGTTTCTGTTTATGCATACACAAAAAATAGAAGTTCAAAAAAATTAAAAGGTGTTGTTTTGACATCTAATTTAAAGGCCATCTATAATATTGAAAATCAAACAATTGAAGAGACAATTGCAGTGAAACCGCGCATATTAGTTCCTAATATTCAAGTTGCGGATTTCTTATTTGATGAAATTCGATTTGGTACCTTGAGAGACCGCCTCAAATTATTTTATGGAGTTGATATCATATTTGTGAATAGCGAAATTGAAAATTGCCTATTTACGGGTGATTTACGTGGTTTGGACTTTTACGAGCAGTTAGACGTTGCTTTCTCGTCTATTAATGCGAGATATGAATTACGTGGGTCAAAAATATTTGTCATAGGAAATTCGTGTAAATAAAAATATAAAAATGAATAGTTCTTAAAGCAGAATAAAAAAGCCGGAGATGTTGACGCATCTCCGGCCGAAAGTTTCTACCAATAACTGGTAAAACTTAGTTAATGATTGTATAACCTTAACTACGTAAAAGTATGAACAAATCACATCTGTTTCCAAAATTGTTTTTGGTAATTATGAAAATCACACTACAACAATTAGTCCTCTGTTTAGTTTTTTGCACTTTTTCTTATGCACATACCGCTTATAGCCAATTTGATTTAGGCAAGACGGTTTCATTGCAAATGGAAAATGCAGAAATAAAAAAAGTGCTATCGACGATTGAAAAACAAGTCAAAGTCAAATTTGTATATAGTTCTAGTAACATTAATACATCACAATTAGTCAATATCAATGTGACCCAAAAAAGACTTGATCAAGTTTTGAATGAATTACTAATGCCGTTTGCTATAAAATATTTAGTAAAAGAAAATCGAATAATTCTTCGAAGTGAAAAGGTAGTAGAATTAAATATACCATCCATAAATATAAATCAGTTAGTAGATAAGCCGCTTACTGGAAAAATTAAAGATGAAAAAGGTCAGGGAATACCTGGTGTTAATATTAGTATTAAAGGAACAACGAAAGGGACACAGACAGACTCAAATGGTAATTTTAGTTTAACAGTACCAGATAGTAATGTTTCTCTTTTGATTTCTTTTGTGGGTTACGAGTCGCAGGTGGTGATTGTAGGTAGTCAAAGCCAAATCAATGTTAGTCTTAAAGTAGATGCTAAAGCCCTTGATGAGGTTGTAGTGGTCGGTTATGGTACACAAAAAAAGGTCAATGTAATCGGTTCTGTATCACAAATTTCTTCAAAAGATATTGATAATCGCCCTGTTACTCAGGCTTCACAGGCTATCACAGGTCAAATGCCAGGTGTCACAGTGATTCAAAATACAGGTCGTCCAGGCAGTAGTGGGGGTCAAATTCGCGTAAGAGGTGTGGGGTCTTTTGGTGCTACTCCCGATGCGCTTATATTGATAGATGGAATAGCAGGAACAATGAACGACATTAACCCCAACGATATTAAAACGATATCTGTACTGAAAGATGCTTCTTCGGCGGCTATTTTTGGCGCGAGATCTGCCAATGGTGTTATTTTGATAACCACGAAAAATGGTACGTCCGACAAGCTATCTGTAAGTTATGACGGCTATGTGGGTTTCAACGATGCTACAGCTTTTCCTGATTTTGTTAATTCTGCCGATTACGCATCCATGTTTAATATTGCCTCAGGAAGTCAGAGTTTTTCGCCTGCTTCGATTGAAAAATATCGCAACCAAAGCGATCCCGACAATTTTCCGAATACTCGTTTTTTAGATGAAGTTTTTTCAAGATCGGGCGTGCAAACAGCACATACCGTTACGTTAAATGGCGGAAACGATAAAAACCGTTTTTACTTGTCAAGTGGGTTTTTAAACCAGGAGGGAATTGTCGCGAAAAATAGTTTCAATCGCTATAATCAGCGATTGACGATGCAAAATAAACTAAGTAATAAAATTGAGTTAAATACACGGATATTTGGCACATTGGAAACACGTAGGGAACCACAAGCAACCGCAAATAAAGGAGGTGGATTCTTAGATCAGCTTATTCAGAATGCTATACGATACCCTTCCATTTTTGCAGGAAGGACCTCTAACGGCGATTACGGTGTAGGACCTGAAAGCGGCGGTACACCTGTTTCTTGGCTTGCCTCTGATTCCTATTTGAGAAATCCCAACTCAAGATTTGGTATCAATAGTAAGTTGGATTGGAAACCTATTAATGGTTTAACGCTATCGGCAATTGGGGGGTACAATTTTTCGCTTTTCGAGCAGAGGTCTTATTTAGCTTCCCAGCGATTAAATGCTAACGTTTTTCAGAGTCAAGCGTATTTGAATCAATCGAGTGATAAAGTGATTTTTAAAACGATGCAATACACGGGAGAGTATTCCAAAGAAATCAATAGACATAACTTTAGTTTGTTGGCAGGTTATTCATTTGAAGAGCAAAACGAGACATATTTTAATGGTTACAAGCAAGATTTTCCAAGTAACGACTATACGGTCTTAGATTTGGGTGGATTTGCCAACCAGTTAGTGGGTGGTTTTGATGCTGACTGGGCCATTCAATCGTTCTTTTCGAGAGCCAAATATAGCTATAATGATCGTTACCTGTTTGAGGCTACCATACGTCGCGACGGTTCCTCAAGATTTCCTACAGGAAATAAATACGCAACTTTCCCTTCGGCTGCTGTGGGTTGGAGAATTTCGGAAGAGTCTTTTATGAAATCCCTTACTTGGATTACAGATATGAAATTGAAGGCTTCGTGGGGTATATTGGGCAACCAAAATATTGGGAATTATCCTTACCAACAGGTACTAAATTCGGGTAGAAATTATCCTTTTGGAAACACTATAAGTGTAGGTGCTGCATACGCCCTCTATCGTGACCCCAATATCAAGTGGGAATCAACAGAAACCAATGACTTTGGCTTTGAGTCTAGTTTTTTCAATGGTAGCCTAAACTTAAATGTTACTTACTTTAACAGAAACACAAGTGATATTCTTTTTCGACCCTCCTCAAGTGTATCCACTGTATTGGGAGTAGGGATTAGTGAAACTAACACAGGAGCTGTTGAAAACACGGGTTGGGAATTTGATATGGGGTACAGGGGTGAAAAAGGGAAGTGGAAGTATTCATTTAATGGGAATTTTTCAATTATCAATAACAAGGTGCTGACTTTGGGACTTGGTAATGTAAACCAACCCAACGGCTATGTGGGTAATGGCTCTGATTTGTTCATTGGCTTTCCCATGCAAATGTATTATGGGTTTCTTTCAGATGGTGTTTTCTTAAATGCTAGTGATATTAGTGCGTGGCCTGTACAAACGGCCGTTACACCAAGGCCACGAGCAGGCGACATTAGGTACAAAGACATTAGTGGTCCCAATGGTGTACCAGATGGCAAAGTAGATCCAATTTACGACAGAGCTTATCTTGGAAGCCGAATTCCAAAATATACTTTCGGTGCCAATTTAGGACTTTCATATAGTAATTTTGACCTTTCAGTTTTTATGCAAGGTGTAGCCGGGGTTAAAGGTACATTGACTGGTTACGCTGGCTATGCTTTTTTCAACTTGGGTAACATCCAAAAATGGCAAATGGATGGAAGATTTAAGCCAGACCAACCAGAGAGGTATCCAGACTATCCTAGATTGGAAGAGGTAACAAATAGCGGTACGCCCAATACCGTAACCTCTGATTTTTGGATAATTAATGCTGCATACTTGAGGGTTAAAAATATTCAACTTGGGTACAATTTACCTAAGAATATACTTGAAAAGATGAGATTAAATAATCTAAAACTCTATGTTACGGGAGAAAATATGTTCTCTTTTAACAGCTTTAGGCAAGGTTGGGACCCAGAAATCAACACGGGTGGCGACTACTATCCTATTTTAAGAACCTATACTTTTGGTATCAATTTAAAATTTTAATGATATGAAATTTTTTACACATAATCTTTTCCCAAAAACGTCTAAATATGGTAAAGCCATAGTATTGACGCTTCTAATGACCGTCTTGTTTTCTTGTGAAAAATCATTGGATCAGTTTCCTAGTAATGCTTTTGCCAGTGATAATTTTTGGACTTCTGAACCCAATACCAAAATTGCGCTAGCGGGTGTGTATAGAGGCAGTATGACCTACCGAACGCAGGTAAACCCCACAGACTGGTGGAATTATGCGGGGTTGATATTTTTAGAGTTTGCTACTGATAATCTGTACGATCGACGTGGCGACAATTCGATGCAAAACAGGCTTACAAATGGCACTTTGCTCCCCGACAATGCTGTGATACTTGGTTATTGGTCAGGTTCATACAGTAGAATTGCTATTTGTAACGATTTTTTAGAAAACATAGATAAGGTTAAAATAGAACAGGCCAAAATAGACCGCATGAAAGCGGAGGCCATGTTCATAAGAGCTACCCAATACTTCTATTTATCTCAATATTTTGGTGCTGTTCCTTTAGTAAAGAAAAAACTTACGCCCATTGAAGCTAATAATGTGGACAAAGCACCTAAAAGTGAGGTTGTAAAATTTGTGATTGATGAGTTGACGTCTGCTGCGTCCAAACTTCCTTCGTTTGGTGCACTGAAAGCTGACGAAACAGGTAGAGCTAGCAAACAGGCCGCACTAGCGTTTTTGGGAAGAATCTATCTCGCAGAAAAGAAGTTTACAGAGGCCGCTGCCGCATACAAGCAAATCATTGATTTAGGTGCAAACAAAATAGACCCTGACTATCAAACACTTTTTACCCCTGCCAATGAAAATAGCAGTGAGAATATATTTAGTATGCAATATGTGCCCGGGGAAACCTCCAATGCTCTCACGCAACATGCTTTCCCAGCAGTAGCTTCAGGTTGGCATATCGTTAATCCAACAGGAAGTATAGCCGATGCCTACGGTTTTAACGACGGCACACCCCTGTCTTATGATAGTCCCAAATTCAATTATAAAAATATGGGCGAAAACAGAGACCCACGATTCCGCTATAATTTCTTGTGGGACGGCACAAAATTTGGTTCAAAAACATATGTATGTCACCCTGACTCTACTAAATCATTGGATCAACTTACTTACTCCAAACAAGCTACTAGAACTGGTTATGGCTTACGTAAGTTTTTTGACGAAAATTTTACTGGTAGTCTGGTGACTGATTATGGCGGAAATTTGCCAATTATAAGATATGCCGAGGTGTTGCTAAGCTATTTAGAGGCGGAATTGGAAGCTGGTAAACCCATATCTCAAGCACTATTAGACCAAACCATCAATGCTGTACGTGGACGCGCTTCCGTAAAGATGCCTCCAATCAGAGTAACGGACTCCAATTTGCTTCGACCTATCCTTAGAAATGAGCGCAGAATAGAATTAGCCTTTGAAGGCATTCGTCTTTGGGATATTTTTCGTTGGGACATTGGTGATCAAGTGCTGAAAGGAGATTTTTGGGGTGCACCATTTCCCAATTCTCAGCTTTATGCCAAAACTTCTAAAAAACTTGATCCTAAGTTTAGATGGTATGTTACTTCTAAGAATTTTAGAAAAGGAATTGACGACCGCTGGCCTATTCCTCAGTCCGAAGTTAACGTCAATCCAAAATTGAAATAGGTACTTGAAATCCGTAACGTATTTTTTTAGAAAAGTCTTTTGAACATCCCGGAAGCTTAAAGCTTTCGGGATGTTACACAAAATCAAGAAATTCAAGTTGCCAATAATGAGTACAACAATTTTTAGATATAACTTTCCCAAAAAATATTTTTTGCTTTTACTTTTCATCAAAGTTGGGGTAATTGTCAACGCCCAAAAATGGCAAAACCCAAGCGAAAAATATGCTGAAGCATATAAACTATATTTAGGTGCTAATTGCCCAATCAAAAAAGATAGTATTCGACATTTTGTTTATTTTGCAAGGGACAGAGATTCAATCATTGACCACCCTTTACTTTCACATTTCATGTTTGAGGGGGCCCAAATTATGTACAATTGGAAAAACTTCGAGCCTCAAAAAGGACAATACGATTTTAGTATTTTAAATCATGACTATGAGTATCTTAAAAAATTCAACAAGAAATTATTTGTACAGATACAAGATGTTACATTCGATTCTAAGTATAAAGCACTACCCGACTATTTATTGACTTATGAATATGACGGAGGGGCCGTAGCTCAATACAGTGATAATGGAAAACCAGAAGGCTGGGTGGCAAAACGTTGGAATAAGAAAGTGAGAGAACGATTTGCTCTACTTCTTCAAGCAATGGGACAAGAGTTTGACGGAAAAATTGAAGGAATCAACTTGCAAGAAACTGCCGTTGGAGTAAAAGATGCCAGTTTTTCAGCGAAAGAATATCTCATTGGATTAAAAGAAAATATGCTTTCTCTAAAAAAAGCATTTCGGAATTCCACAACGATGATTTACGCAAATTTTATGCCCGGCGAATGGCTCCCTTTTGATGACAAAGGCTACTTGAGATCTATATACAAATACGGTGAGGAGATTGGCGTAGGAATTGGAGGGCCAGATTTGATGGTGACAAGAAAAGGACAATTGAATCACCTCATCACGCTTTTGCATGAAGAGCGTTACAGCGTACCAATTGGAATTGCTATACAGGACGGAAATTATGTGGGCAAAACAGGAAATGAATCTACCAACATTGCCACGAAAAATCGAAATAATATTGTACCGTTACTTCACGCTTTTGCAAAAGATTTTTTGAAAGTAAATTACATGTTTTGGACAAACCAACCTCCCTATTTTGAACAAGATTTATTACCGTGTTTTTCAAAAGTAGGCAATTAGCATTTATTGATTATCAAAATCCAGGTTATGGTAACTAAATTAAAAATAAATCACTTTAAATGAAATACTCACTACTTGTTGTATTGCTTCTTACTATAGGAATTTTTGGTTTTAAAAATACAAAGCCCGCTTCCAGACCCAATATTATCTACGTCATGGCTGATGATTTAGGGTATGGAGATTTAAGCTGTTATGGGCAGAAAAAATTCAAAACACCTTATCTCGACCAAATGGCTAAGGAGGGTATTCGATACACCGATTACCATTCTGGGAGCACGGTTTGTGCTCCTTCTCGCTGTGCTTTAATGACTGGTAAGCACATGGGTCATGCCTATATTCGAGGTAATGGAGAAGTACCATTACGTGATGAAGATTATACCGTAGCTGAATATTTTAAGCAAAACGGTTATCATACGGGTATCTTTGGGAAATGGGGCTTAGGTCAAGCTGAAAATGCCGGATCTCCAGAGAAACAAGGCTGGGATGAATTTTTGGGATATACCAACCATGTTCATGCGCATCATTTTTACACGAACAACTTATGGGTAATCAAAGGTGGCAAAACTGTGCCACTGCCAGTTGATTCTATGCGTCATTCACACTTGTATGTTATGGATGCTGCTTTTGATTTTATCAAAAACAATCAAGCGAAACCCTTCTTTATGTATTTAGCCATCACAATGCCGCATGCTGAAGTATTCGCACCTACGCCTGAGTCAATTACACCTTTTTTAACTGCAGATAAAACGAGTGCATTTCCAGAAATTCCTTTTGTTCAGAAAGCAGGTAATTATAGATCACAGGCACAGCCAAGGGCTAATTTCGCAGGTATGGTCACTCACTTGGACCGAGATATGGGACGATTGATGGAGTTATTAAAATCTTTGAATTTGTCAGAAAACACGTATGTTTTCTTTACTTCTGACAATGGACCACACCAAGAAGGTGGCGCAGACCCTGTATTTTTTGATAGTAATGGCCCTTTAAAAGGTATCAAACGCGATATGTATGAAGGCGGAATTCGGGTTCCACTGATTGCTTGGGGAGGTAAAGTAAAAAAAGGCTTGATTAATAACGACGTGTTGGCCAATTGGGATTTTTTCCCAACGGCAGCGGAATTAACGGGTGGGCGCAAACCCTTAAATCTAGATGGGCTTTCTTTTGCCAATTCACTCAAAGGTAAACCATTAAAGAAGAAACATGAATCGCTTTATTGGGAGTTTTATGAGCGCGGTTTTGACCAGGCCGTAAGACTAGGAGATGAGTGGAAAGCTGTAAAGTTGAGTGCAAAAGGAGGCAAGCTAGAGCTCTATAACCTTAAAACTGACGTAGGCGAAGAAAATGATGTGGCAGCTAAATATCCTAAGATTGTTGCAAAAGCAGAAAAGGCATTTGCTGAGAACCGAATCGTTTCCACTATGTGGCCATTAAAGAAAAAGTAATTTTTTACTGCAATTATTTTCACAGGATACTTTATGATTATTCTTCTGAAAAACGGAATTCTTCAAGTTAAGTATAAGTAGTAATAATCATTTAAAATTCGATTGGTAGTCTTAATCTAGTACCCAAATATTATAAATATTCAAAAATGAAAATTCTAAGCTCGATTCTTATCTTTTTATGCCTATTCTCAACCTCTCAAGCTCAAACAGGTGAACCACCTGTAAAAGCACCATTCGCCGGTATTGATGTGTACTGTACAAATGACTGGTGGAACCATGCACGAACGATCAAGGACAATCCTACTAAAATAATTAATGTAGATGTGCCGCGGGATCAGGCGATATGTTTTGGTATTTATACTACCCAAAACAAAGTTATGAAAATGACAGCTCAACTTTTTCCGCTTTACCCAAGCGAGACTCGAGAAGTGCGTTTGGAGGTAAAGAAAAACGGAAAATGGAATGAAGTAGCCAAAGCAATGGTCAATGATATTGGATGGTCAGCTTTATTTAGGATCGAAAATTGGGACGAAACTAAAGATACACCTTATCGCTTGCGACATGGCCAAACTGCAATCTTTGAAGGGCTAGTTAGAAAAAAGATAGTTGACAAAAACGAAATAGTCGTGGCCATGTTTAGCTGTAATTCTAATAAAGACAGGGGTATGCGGGAAGAATTTACTCGAAATGTCAATCACTTGAATCCGGATTTAGTTTTTTTTGCGGGAGATCAAAGTTACGATCACAAAGAACACACAGCTGCGTGGTTGCTTTTTGGAATGCAATTTCGTGAGTTGTTTCGCAATCGACCGTGTGTGACTATTCCTGATGACCACGATATTGGCCATGGTAATCTTTGGGGTGAAAACGGTAAAAAATCAAATACGCCAGCAGGTGACGACGGTGGATATTTTTTTCATCATGAATATGTAAAAATGGTTGAGCGTTGCCAGACGGCCCATTTGCCGGATGCTTTTGACCCGACTCCGATTGAACAAGGTATTGGTGTTTATTATACCAATCTTAACATTGGCGGAATAGATTTTGCGATTATCGAGGATCGTAAGTTTAAGACGGGTCCGGCAGGGAAAATACCCCAACAAGGCCCTCGTCCCGACCACATTCTCAATACGCAATATGATCCCAAATCAATTGATTTAGCTGGTTTAGAATTACTTGGTTCTCGCCAAATGACATTTTTAAAGCATTGGGGTAAGCAGTCTGAGGGCGTTTCGATGCGCGCAGTTTTATCTCAAACAGGGTTTTGTGGTGGAGCTCATAGACATGGTACATTTGACAATTATTTACATGCGGACCTAGACTGTAATGGCTGGCCACAAAAAGGCAGAAATGATGCACTTAGGGCTATCAAAGAAGCAGGAGCGATTCATTTAGCAGGAGACCAGCATCTCCCTACATTAATTCAGCATGGCATTGATAATTTCCGAGATGGTCCGTTTGCATTTGTGGGGCCCGCATTGGTAAATAATTATTACAAGCGATGGTGGCATCCACTTGATGAACAAGCAGGCAAGAATAAAGAAGATGCTAATCCACTAGCGTTTACAGGGGATTATTTGGATGGTTTGGGTAACAAACTTACCATGCATGCCTATGCAAACATCGAAGGACCAAATAAACTCAGCGATGGATTCGGGCTTATCCGATTTAATAAAAAAGCAAAGAGCGTAACTTTTGAGTGTTGGGATAGGTTTGTCGATGTAACGAAAACGGGGGCCAAACAAATGCAAGGGTGGCCACGGACAATTCGCCAGTTGAATGACGGCCAATCAGTAATTTGGAAGATCGATCAACTTTAATGATTAATTTCTTGCTTTTTTCTCTCAAAACTGACGGAAATTTTGACGTTTGTTGGTGATTTTTAATACTACTGTTAAGTAGAAGGTGACATATTCAGATATTTATAATTTTTAAGTTGATTAATTCAGTACCAATCTTTGTTAGTTTCAACGATACATAAATGACCAACAAATTCTTATTTTCATTAGCTGCTCTCGTAGGTATTTTAAGTACTGGCTTCGCTCAAAAGCCCAATATTCTATATATTGTTGCTGACGATGCGGGACTTGACATGAGCGCTTATGGCAGAAAATGGGTAAATACACCTGCATTCGACCGAATTGCCAAAGAAGGAATTTTATTTCAAAATGCCTATACACCCAACGCCAAATGTGCCCCTTCTCGCGCCTGTATGCTCACGGGTAGAAATCCCTGGCAGTTGGACGCCGCCATGAATCACTCGATTTTTTTTCCAAATTATTTCAAAACTTACCCTGAAGTACTGCATGAAAACGGCTATTATGTTGGGTATACTGGCAAAGGTTATGCACCTGGCAAAGCTTTCAAAGAAGATGGCAGCAAACGAGATATGTTATTTAAAGAATTTTCTACCCTAAAAACGATCCCACCTACAAAGGAAATCTCTGCCAACGACTATGCAGGTAATTTTGGGGCATTTTTGAAAGCCTCTGATAGTAATAAGCCGTGGGCTTTTTGGTTAGGTTTCACAGAGCCGCATAGGGCTTACGAATACGGAAGTGGTGTTGCCAAGGGGGGTAAAAAAGTTGAGATGATAGATCGAATTCCTACATATTATCCCGACTCAGATACAACCCGAAACGACTTGCTCGATTATGCCATGGAAATTGAATATATGGATAGTCATGTAGCAAGGGTACTCAAAATACTTGAAGAATCGGGTCAATTGAAAAATACACTCATCGTTTTTACGTCTGACCATGGAATGCCATTCCCAAGAGTCAAGGGCAATCAATATCTCAATTCAAATCATATTCCTTTTGCTATTATGTGGAAAAATGGTATTAAAAATGCTGGTAGAATTGTAACTGACTATGTAAACATGACTGACCTGGCTCCCACTTTTCTGGAGGTTGCAGGCATCGCTCCTAAAAAATCGGGTATGCGACCGATCACTGGGAAAAGTTTAGTAACTATTTTCAATTCCACAAAATCGGGACAAATTGAAGTTGCACGAAACTTTCAGTTGGTAGGACAAGAGAGACACGACATTGGTCGACCAAACGATGTGGGGTACCCTGTACGGGGAATGCACAAAAATGGATTTTTGTACCTAAAAAACTATGAGCCTGACCGTTGGCCTGCCTGCAATCCCGAAACTGGCTATTTGAATTGCGACGGCGGACCTGTCAAATCCCTGCTTTTGGACCATAGACGTAATGGTCTCGATAAATATTATTGGCAACTGTCTTTTGGCAAACGACCTGGAGAAGAATTGTATGATTTATCAAAAGATCCTGATTGTGTTAATAATTTAGCTAAAAATCCTAAATTTCAAACAATTAAAAAATCAATAATGAATGAAATGGAAGCTCAACTATTGGCTCAAGGTGACCTCCGTATGCAAGGATATGGACACCTCTATGAGCAATATCCAGGAGCTGAAATAAACGGTTTTTATGAACGATTTATGAAAGGCGAAAAATTCAAATTGGGTTGGGTCAACGAAAGTGACTTTGAAAAAGAAGTGATTAAAGATAATTAACTAAACAAATCATTCGCCATAATATCATTCCAGCTTTATCCTTACTAACATTGTTTTCAAAAATCAGAGTGTTTGCAATTAAATAAATAGTTAAACTAATCGTATGAAAAAGAAATTTGGCCGCGTAATTAAATACTTATTGGTATTTATTCCTCTTTGTGCCTTGGGTCAAAAACCCAATGTCGTTTTTATCTATGTGGATGATTTAGGCTACGGTGATTTAGGTTGCTACGGATCTAAGACGATTAAAACACCCAATATAGACCAGTTAGCAAAAAAAGGACTAATATTCACGCAAGCGCATACGACTTCGGCTACATGTACTCCTTCTCGATACTCTTTGTTGAAGGGTGAATACGCCTTTCGCAGGAAAGATACAGGCGTGGCGACAGGAGATGCCGTGGCGCTGATTCCTGGGGGCCAACAAACTGTTGCGACGGTTTTTTCGAAAGCGGGGTATAATACAGCGGTTATAGGCAAGTGGCATTTAGGTTTGGGACCTTTGGGCGGGCCTAATTGGAATGGAAAAATCGCCGATGGACCCTTAGATATTGGTTTCAAAGAAGCATTTATTATGCCAGCGACGGGTGATCGAGTTCCTTGTGTTTATGTTGAAAATGACCATGTTCGTAATCTAGCTAGTCAGGATCCTATCCAAGTGAGTTACCTTAAGAAAATCGGTAACCAACCGACGGGTAAAGAAAATCCAGAACTTTTAAAAATGAAGCATTCGCATGGACATGATAATACCATTGTAAATGGCGTTGGTAGAATTGGATTTATGGTGGGTGGGAAACAGGCACTATGGGATGATGAGGATATGGCTCAAACTTTTGCTGATAAAGCAAAGTCTTTTATGGTGCGTAATCAGAAAAATCCTTTCTTTCTATATTTTGCTACGCATGATATTCATGTTCCAAGAATTCCTCATTCACGCTTTTTAGGAAAAAGCGGATTTGGCACTAGAGGAGATGCACTGTTGCAACTGGATGATTCGGTGGGTCAATTAATGAAAACGCTTGATTCATTGCATTTAACTTCAAACACATTGGTTATTTTAACAAGCGATAATGGGCCAGTTGTGGATGATGGATACATCGATGGCTCTAAGGAAAACCTAGGATTACATCAACCAGCTAGTAATTTGAGAGGTGGAAAATATAGTTCATTTGAGGCAGGCACACGTGTTCCTTTTATTGTCCGTTGGCCTAAAAAAGTCCCAGTGGGTAAGTCAAATGCACTAATCTCTCAAATTGATTTTCTAGCTACAATGAGCCAATTGCTCGGGACTACTTTTAATGAGAACTCTGCAAAAGATTCTAGATCCAATTTAAGTACATGGGTAGGAAAAAATAAGCTAGGGCGAGAATATATTGTTGAACAAGCGGGTAGCTTAGCCATTAAAAAGGGGGATTGGAAATTTATCAGAAGTGGGAAAGGTGCTAAATTTAATCCCTTGGTTAATATTGAACTTGGGAATGATTTGGAAGATCAACTTTACAATTTAAAAACAGATCCGGAAGAAAAAATTAATTTAGCGCTTCAGCAAAAAGAAAAACTTAATGAATTAAAAACGCTACTAGAAATAGAATTGAATAAATAAAAAAATGGCCTTTAATAGGGCATTTTTTTTGAGTTTACCTAGTTTTCATTAATCTCGTTTGTTTATCCATTTTTTTTAATCTCGGTTATACCCAATCCATTAAAGTCAGTAAGCAGTAAGTAGTTAACTTTGTTGGGATTGTTTATCTCTCGTTTTAAAGATAAGGTTGATTGGGTCATTGTTTGCCGCTGTTAAATTCCGAATGTGCCACATACTTATTTAAACCGTTTCGTTTGAGGTGGTTTCTGTGGTCACAAAGGATTACTTAGGTTGCTATTTTACGAATTAGCGTCTAAATTCATTGGATGATATCTTCGTGATTATGTCAAAATAGGATTTTTAAAGTCGAAAATAGCCTATACTAAATCATTTAATATTATTAAATAATAATGAAATATTCATAGTGTTTTTGAATTCCGAATATTTTTTTAAATTCACTAGTTAGTTTCAGAAAGAAACTTACTAATTCGTACAGATTTTACCATTTTATAAGAACCTCTAACCTATTCAATTATATTAATTACATGAAAATAGTAATCGCTATTTTGCTGATACTTCCATTTGGATTATTTTCTAAAAGCAGCACCGATAAAGATTTAGAAATTGGAAACTTTTTTATTTCGCATTACAAAAGGGATTTTTTGAATTCGTCTTTTGGAAATTACGTTGTACATCAAGATAAAGATGGCGTCATTTATGTAGGTAATGTTAGAAATGGTTTAATCGAATTTGATGGACAAAGAGTAAGGAGGGTGTTGCAGAATGGTAAGCCGATGAATGCTTTTATTCGTGATGTTGAGGCAGATTCAAAAAATACCCTTTATGTAGCATCTGCCAGTTTTAATTTTGGTTATCTTCAAAAAAATAAATTTGGTCAAAATGAATACATATCTCTCTCCGATAAATTACCCAAGAAAGATGAGATTACAGCTACTTTATGGGGCATAGCCATACATCAAGATACCGTATTTTTTCAAACAGAAAATGCGGTTTATTTATTTAAAGACAAAAAGTACCTACGTTCCTATAAGTTTAAGGACGAAATTCATATTATATTTAGTTCACCTGATGGAGTCTATTTAAGAGTTTGGGGCAAAGGTTTGTTTAAATTCTCCCAAAAATCTGGATTTTCAGTTATAAAAGGTTCGGAAAAGTTATTTGCTCAAAATCGTATTGAAGCAAACTATCTATTGGCAAATGGTGATCACTTGCTCGTCTCTAGAAACATTGGATTGATTCGGATGACGAAGAAAGGCGAATTTATGCCTGTGAATAATCCTTATGC
This sequence comes from Aquirufa sp., assembly GCF_964796385.1. Lineage (NCBI taxonomy): Bacteria > Pseudomonadati > Bacteroidota > Cytophagia > Cytophagales > Flectobacillaceae > Aquirufa > Aquirufa sp. The sequence goes on from NZ_CBAUBA010000032.1 coordinate 23,318, forward strand.
CAATAAATATGTCATTGAAGGGAAGTCCTACATCAATGATAAGGTCATGCGAAATGGTAAAATCCCTATTATTACTACTGATAAGGGTATTTTATTTCTAAATCAAGATTTAAGCACCAACGCCGAGGTGGGTTTGAAGTCTGGTTTATTGGAAACAGGTTTTAGTTTCGTTACCCAGGATCGAGTTGGAGATATTTGGGGAGCAAATTCTGGAGCTACTAAAATTTCATTTGATCCTTCATTGACTAACTTTTCTTCATTAAACGGAATCCAAGGTGGGGTGAGAAATATTATAAGACATCAAGGGAAATTATACGTTCGTACTACCGATGATTTATTCCAATTTGTTCCCAAAAAGTCGATTACCGAAACTTCCGTTTTTAAGTCACTGGATGTTAAAGAGTTGGGTGGGGCGTTAAGTGTATTTGATGATCAAATTGTTAGTACAGATAATTATTCAATTAACGCCGTATTAAATGGGAAGAAGATTAAAATTTCAGATACGTATCGAAGCTCGGGATCCATACAATCGAAGTTGAATCCGAGCCTTTTGTTTAGTAGCAATACTGCCTATGGGCTTTTAATGCATCAGTTTAACGGCCGCGTCTGGAAAGAAATCAAAATCATAGGTGGGGAAAAGTATAGTGGTAGGGAAATTATTGAGCCTGAGCCAGGGAAAATATTGATATCTACGCGGAAAGGAATCGTGATGTTCACATACGATTCAACGGGCCAAGGTACATTTACTCCTATTAGTCAAGATAAATCATTTGCGAAAACCAAGCAGTTAAAAAGGCTTTTTTATTTAAATGAAGGCCTTTTGGCTGCTTCTGATTCTTCAAATAAAATCTTTATTGTTGATGCTGAAGCCAAAAAACTTAAGTTTTCAGGTTTTAGCTTAGACTCTATGGTTTCTACCGAGCTAGCGAATTATACCTATAATAAAGATGCTGGTTATGCGTGGCTCATCTGTCAAAAAGGATTATTTAAAACCTATTTTGACGTTAAAAAGGGATTTACATTCCAAAAGTACCCTTTTTATAAAGTGGATTTAGATGAATTGAGTTACACAATTTTACCTGAAGGAAGTGGGGATGATGAAGTAATTTGGATGGGTTCGCAGGATAGTAAATTGTATCGGTATATCCCGTCTTTGGCTTTAAAAGAACCCGTTCAAAAATTTAAAGCTTTAATTCGTTCTATTTCTTCCAATGGGGAACTTATTCCAATCGTTCCTGAAAAACTTCCTTTTGATCAAAACAACCTTGTATTTGAGGTAGCCTATCCTTTATTTGGGACTGAGAATAAAACCACTTTTAGTTATTGGCTTGAAAATCAAGATGATACGTGGTCGGCTTACACGAGAGACTCTAAAAAAGAATATACCAATTTAAGAGAGGGCTCTTATGTATTTCATGTGCGCGCGATGGATGCTTCTGGCCATGTTAGTGACGAGACCAGTGTCAAATTTAAAATTTCCCCACCCTGGTATAGAACTATTTTTGCCTACCTGGTTTACCTGGGTTTATTGGTGTATCTGTTTATTTTGTTTGGAAAATACCAAGCCAAAAAATCAAGAGGTAAGGCAGAGGATGAGCGCAGAATAGCTGAATTAGAGGCGGCTAAGGATCTGCAAAATAGAATGTTGCCTAAAACCTTGCCTAAGGTGGAAGGCTTAGATATTGCCAGTTATTTACAAACATCATCGGAAGTAGGTGGTGATTATTATGATTTTCATCCCCAACCGGATGGTAGTTTGGTCGCCGTTTGTGGCGACGCGACCGGACATGGAACGGCAGCGGGTATGTTGGTGTCCATCACTAAAGCCGGTTTAATTGGTCTTCCTTTAGATGAACCGAATAAAATGCTGTATGACTTAAACCGACTTGTTAAAAAAGTGGATTTGGGGATTTTAAGAATGAGTTTAAATATCGTTCATTTCAAAAAGAACAAATTGAAACTTAGTTCAGCGGCTATGCCACCTTGTTATTTGTATATAGCCAAGGCGAAGAAGATTGAAGAAATACAAATCAGTGGTTTGCCTCTAGGTGGATTGTATGGAGCTACTTTTGATATGGAAGAACGCTCATTTTCAAAAGGTGATATTTTTGTCATCGCCTCGGATGGCTTACCGGAAGCTCCTAATTTAAAAGGGGATCAATTGGGTTATCAGGCTGTTGAAGATTGTATTTTAGCTAGTGCAGAAAAATCTGCTGAAGAAATAAAAGATGCTTTGGTGGTATTAGGAAGTGATTGGTTGGCAGGCCAAACAACCCCTGACGATATTACGATAGTGGTTATTAAGCACGTTTGATCAATATTATAAAACGAAAAGAATGTTTATAGAACGTACGAATTAAATCTATGAAGAACTTTATTAAATCATTCTTTATTTTATTGTTAGCATTTGTGGGAAGCATGAATGTATTACATGCCCAATCTAAAGTAAGTGTTAAAGATTCATTGCTTAAAATCGAGAAAACAAGTGATAAATCGGCAAAGGCAAAAATCTACATTAGTTTGGCTGTCAATTTAGTTCAAAGTAAACTAGATTCAGCAGTAATTTTTCTTAAGAAGGCTGAAATTGAAGCCAAAGAAGTTAATTCAACCGAACTGCTTGAACAAATTAATTTATTATTTGCTAATGCAGAGAATATTTATTCGGGAAACTATACTTCTGCACTTTACCATGCATTTGATGCTTTAAAATATAGAAAAATTAATTTAGATAAGGGATACATAACGGCACTAAATGAAAAATCGGCCTTTTATTTTACAAATCCTTACAATGATATAAATTATCAAATTGCTTATATATATGCGCATTTAGGGAATAAAGACAAGTGCTTAGAGTATTTAAATAAAATAGATCAGGATTTGTTGAGTTTAAACTCTGTCAAAAATTCCGAATTGACAAATACTACTAGGCAGAGAGTGATACATTTAGTCGATATATATTTATTAATCAATGAATATGACAAAGCACAAAAATTTCTAGCGATTGGACAAAAAATCAATCTTAAATACCCTTATTTAGAACAATGGGGTTACCCATATATATTAGAGGGAAATTTAAATATAAAATTGGGAAATTTTGAAAAAGCGATCAAAGCCTATCACAAAGCAATTCCCATTCAGTTATATACTAGTAGATTAAAAGGTGCGTTGGAATCATATTATGGCATGTCGGAGGCTTATTACAAAATCAATATGCCAGACTCTAGTTTGAAATATGGTAACTTATTTAATGAACTTTCTAAAAAGTATTCTTACACCTTAGGTGCATTGAGTAATTATAAATTGTTATCCAAAGTCTACAATAGTTTGGGTCAAGATAGCCAAGCATTTTTGTATTTAAAGAAAGCAAATGATTTACGTGATAGCCTTTACAGTGAAAAGCAGGTTAATCAGGCGCAGAATTTTGCCCTTGTCGAGCAGGATAAAAATGATGCGTTGGATGAGCAAAAAGAGAAAGCAAAGCTATTGATCGGTGGTATTTGTGTTTTGTTTGTTTTGGCGATTTTTGTCCTATTGATGGTTCAATCCAGCGCTCAAAAGCGCAAATTTGCTAAAATAGAAGAGACTCGAAAAACAAAAGAATTAGAAGCGGCGAAAAAAATGCAAATAGGCTTTTTGCCTAAATTATTGCCAACAAACAATGATTTGGAAATAGCTACTTTTATTCGTTCTTCCACTGAAGTAGGCGGAGATTATTATGATTTTATTGTCAAGCCAGATAAAACGATTTTGTCAATTTGTGGAGATGCAACCGGACATGGTGTGGCCTCAGGGATGATGGTTTCCGTGACAAAGGCTAGTTTAATTAGTATTACAGAGACCAAAATAAACTTAATTCTTAAAAAATTAAATCAAGTCATTCGCAAGATCGATTTAGGTACCTTAAGGATGAGCTTAAACATTATTGAGATTAAGGATGATAAAATACGGATGACGTCTGCGGCTATGCCTCCCATATTTCTATACAAAGCAGCTTCTAAAAAAGTGGAAGAGATCATGCAAACAAATTTGCCTTTGGGCGGTTTGGGGAATGAAGATTTTGACCTGATTGAAAGGGATTTTGAGTCAGGAGATGTGGTTATTCAATTATCCGATGGTTTGCCTGAAGCACCGAATCCTGCTGGGGAGATGTATGATTACGATCGAGTAAAAGACCATTTAGAATCTGTGGGAACTAAATCTGCGGATGAAATTAAAAATTCTTTTATTTTAGAGGCGGATAAATGGCTGGATGGCTTACATAACCCAGATGATATAACGTTTGTAATAATCAAAAAAAATAAATGATATTTAATAAAATGATAAAAAATGGATAAACCTAAAATTGAATTAAAACTTCCGATTATAGCCAACATGGAGCTGGTGGCTATCAATACAGCTGAGGTGGTAGCCAAACACATGGATTTAAGCGAAGATAAAGCTGCTGAAATCAGTATGGCGCTTATTGAGGCGTGCATTAATGCATTTGAGCATTCTCAAGCACAGAATAATGTATTTATACATTTTATTTTAGAGGATGATACCTTAGTCATTAAAGTGATTGATCAAGGAATTGGTTTTGACAAATCAAAAGTTCAAATACCTAAAATTGAAAACAAGTTGGGCACTGAAGAGCGTAAAAGAGGCTGGGGCTTACAACTAATAAAAGAATTAATGGATACCGTAGAGTTTGAATCTACGAATGAAGGTACAACTGTAACAATGACAAAAAAGAAAGAATCATGAGCCAATTTAACGTAAATACAGAAGTAGAAAACGATGTAGTAATATTAATTACAGAGGGTTATTTAAATAATGAAGGGGGAGAAATGATTTCTAATATTTGTTATGAACATATTTCCAACGGCAGTATCAAATTCTTACTCGATATGGCCCAAACGAAGGTCGTGAATAGTATTGGAGTTTCGATTTTGATTGAAATTATTGAAAAACTCCAGGAGGTTGATGGAAAACTAGGGTATTATAATTTAGCCCCCATTGTGGATAAGACATTTAAGATTATGGGCTTAACGAAATACTCCTCTGTTTATTCAACGAAAGAAGAGGCTTTGGCTGATTTTTGATTTTAATAATTTCAACGCGCGTTATTTAGTTTTTGCCTTATCAATTACTGCCTTTTGAGTGCGTAAGAATGGTAAAATTGGTAGCGATTAAATAAGAATATGAACAATATTGCCTTCAAGCAGCTTGAATTAGAAACCTTACTTGAAATCACCAATACCCTGATTGAACATGAGGATTTAGATGGTTTATTACAGGATATTTTAATTCGAACATGCGGGATTTTAGACGCATCTTGTGGGTTTATTTTGATTGAAGAAAAAAATTCTGACTTATTTATTCCGAAGGCAGTTTTAAATGTGGATGAAAAAGTCTTGTCCAGGATCATTTTCAATAAAAGGAGAGGGTTTTTACATGAATTAGCCATTCAAAAGGATAAGCACGCTTGTCAAAATATTGAAAATATTCTCCTCGAGAGATTAGAAAAATCATTTGCACTTGCTGCACCCATTACCGGAAAAAATCAATTGTTGGGTTCCATCATCATTTTTGATAAGGAACTTAGAAATGGTACGTCTGATTTTTCAAAAGAGGACGCGGCCATGCTATCAGCCATTTCGGTTCAGGCAAGTGTGGCCTATAACAATACTTATTTATTGGACACCCTGATTGAGTCGAAACGATTTAATGATAATATCATGGAATCGATTCAAACAGGGGTGATAACCACGAATTTGTTTGGCGAAATTGATTACATCAATAAAACCGCTATGAAAATAGCGCATATTTCAGCTGAAGAATGCCTGGGTAATCATTACCAAATTGTATTTGAAAAAGATCCTGTATTAATTGAACTATTGGAGAAAGTTGAACAGGAAATAAGCGTTTATTCTGAGCAGAATTTTCTGATTAAAGTTGGTGTTGAATCTGTAAATGTCAACTTAACCATCTCTCCGCTCATTGATGATCAAGGGGAGCAGATTGGAACGGTCATAGCCATGGAGGACATTTCTTACCTCGATAAAATAAAGAGCACCTTCAAGAAATATGTTTCTAAGCAGATAGTTGATAAGATATTAGAAAATGAAGATTTGTTGAATCTGGGTGGACAAGAGTTAACCTTGACAACAATCTTTACGGACATCCGTGGTTTCACGAATATGAGTGAAAAAATGGATCCCATCGATGTGGTGAAGACGCTCAATGAATATTTTGATTTAATGATTGATGTCGTGTTCAAGTACAATGGAACGCTTGATAAGATTATTGGTGATGCATTAATGATTATTTATGGGGCACCTATTTATGGGCATGATGA
>NZ_CBAUBA010000033.1:0-29354 GCF_964796385.1 Aquirufa sp.
AACCATCACAAAAAACGGCTGCATTTAAAGCTGCGAAATAATTATCCTTAACCGGCACTACACTACCGAGATATTTTTTTACCAATTCTGGGTGATCTTTTACAGCCTCAGATATTGAACAGAATATTATTCCCTTCTCAGCAAGTGTCTCTTTGTAGGTCGTAGCAACTGAAACAGAGTCAATAACAGCATCCACAGCAACAGTTACACCTGAAATACGTTTTTGCTCATCAAGTGAAATACCTAACTTTTTAAATGTCTCTAATAATTCAGGATCTATTTCATCCAATGAATTTATCGTTTTCTTAGGCTTGGGCGCAGAATAATATTTTAAGGCTTCATAGACCGCAGGCGTATAATTCAAATTTGCCCACACAGGTTCTGAAAGCGTTTTCCAATGCCTGAATGCCGCTAATCGCCATTCAAACATCCAATCAGGTTCATTTTTTTTATCAGAAATAAAACGAATGGTAGATTCATCCAATCCCACTGGCGCTTCATCTGTATCAAAAAAAGATTCAAACCCATATTTATAATCTGAATTTGTAACCTCTACTAAAATTTCGTCTTGATTGTCTGCCATTTCAATAAAATTTATGAAATGTAAAATTACAAATGAAAATTTAGAAAAACACGATTAATTTAGAATGACTCTAAATAGATTAAAATAAGGGTGTATTTCTAATTAAACTTTCCTCTAAAGAAATAAAAGTTTCTGTACGCTGAATCCCTGTAACTCGTTGTATTTTATCATGAAGTACCTCACGCAAATGTTGGGTATCCCGACAAATAATTTTAGCAAAAATACTGTAAATACCTGTGGTATAATGAATATTGACAACCTCAGGAATAGCTTCCAATTGCTTGGCTACATCTTCATATAATGAGCTTTTATCCAAATAAATACCTAAAAAAGCAGAAATATCCCAACCGATTTTAGAATAATCAATTAGTAATTGTGCTCCTTTTACTATTCCCAACGTTTCCATTTTCTTCATCCGAACATGTACAGTTCCACCAGAAACATCTAAGCGCTGTCCTATCTCAGTATATGGTAAATTTGCATTTGCCACTAAGATTTCCAAAATTTTATAATCTAAAGGGTCTAAATCAATCTTCTTTTCCATGAAATTATTTCAATAATTTTATCGTTTGATTGCAAAATATCCAATAAACTTATATTATTATTAAAATATTTTGAAATTTTAAATCCATGACATATATTTGATCCATGATAATTACAAAGGTAGTTATTTTTCATTGTAGGGTGATGAAATTGGCAGACGTGCCCTCCTGTCTCGGGGGTGGTGGTTCTAGGATAAACACGGCATAATGGGTTGACCACTAAATCAGTTCTGTGTCGCGGCTAACTACACCTTGGAGGTTCGAATCCTTCTCCTACAGCATTTTTATTATTTGTTTTTAGTTTGTTGATGAAGTGTAATGTTAAAAGCAATTCTATTTTAGGATTGCTTTTTTATATTATTTAAAGTCTATATATTTGATAGAATAAATATATTATACTTAAACCCTACTATTATGTCATTACGTTTAGGCGATATCGCACCAGATTTTAGTGCAGACACAACACATGGTCCTATCATATTTCATGAATGGATAGAAAATTCATGGGTATTATTTTTTAGTCATCCAGCTGACTTCACTCCTGTTTGTACAACTGAATTGGGTAAAACTGCTCTTTTGGCTGGAGAATTTGAAAAAAGAGGCGTAAAAACCATAGCTATTTCAGTTGATGATTTAGCATCGCATAACAAATGGGTACCCGATATTGAGGAAGTAAATAATGTTAAAGTTAATTTCCCAATTATTGCAGATCCAGAGAAAAAAATAGCATCACTTTATGATATGATTCATCCGAATGCATCTGAAAAAGCTACTGTACGGTCGGTATTTATAATAGGAACTGATAAAAAAATCAAATTAACATTAACTTATCCTGCATCAACAGGTCGTAATTTCACCGAACTTTTACGTGTAATTGATTCGTTGCAATTAACAGCTAATTATCAAGTGGCAACTCCTGCAGATTGGGTAAACGGTGAAGATGTAATTATCACACCAGCTGTATCAAATGAAGATGCTTTGACTAAATTTCCTAAAGGATTTACGTCCGTAAAACCTTATTTACGTGTAACGCCACAACCTAACTTTTAATAAGCTCATTATTCATTATAAAAGGGGAAAAAGACAAATTTTCCCCTTTTTTTTATAGTCAAGAATATTGTATTTTTGGCAATTATCAAGCCAAAAGTATACCCAATGAATTTATCCAATATCGCCTTTTATCAAACAAAGGCTTATCTAGCATTATCTCAAGATCGTAAAAGATTTGAAAACATTAATTTAAATAGCTTATTTGAACTAGATACAAATAGACAAGCCAATTTCAATATACTTAGTCAAGATATTCTATTAGATTTTAGTAAAAACATTCTTGATGAGACTTCCTTCAAACACCTAATCGATTTGGCTAATGAATGTAAATTAGCCGAAGCTATTAAAGCGCAATTTTCCGGAGAAAAAATAAACCAAAATGAGAATCGTGCAGTTTTACATACAGCTTTACGTGCTAATTCCAACCAATCAATTTTAGTTGATGGAGAAGACATAATCCCTAAAATTCATGCAGTAAAAGCACACATGAAAGACTTTTCAGCTAAGGTTATTTCTGGAAATTGGAAGGGGTACACAGGGAAAACGATAACGGATGTGATCAACATTGGAATTGGTGGCTCTGACTTAGGTCCAGTAATGGTTACTGAAGCTCTTAGGCCTTATAAAAATCACTTAAATATTCACTTTGTTAGTAATGTTGATGGAACTCACATTGCAGAAACGCTTAAGAAGGTTAATCCCGAAACGACTTTGTTTCTTATTGCTTCAAAAACATTTACGACACAAGAAACCATGGCTAATGCATTTTCAGCACGTAATTGGTTTCTTGATCAAGCAAAAGATGAATTAGCCGTATCCAAACATTTTGTTGCCTTGTCAACAAATGCGAAAGCAGTTAGTGCATTTGGCATAGATGTAGCCAATATGTTTGAATTTTGGGATTGGGTTGGTGGTCGATATTCGCTTTGGTCAGCAATTGGTTTATCTATTGCCTTATCAGTCGGATTTGAAAACTTTGAATTGTTATTAAGTGGCGCGAATGAAATGGACGATCATTTTGCAAATACAGCATTTGAGGTGAATATGCCGGTCGTTCTAGCATTACTAGGAATTTGGTATGTTAATTTCTTTAATGCTGCCACGCATGCGATTTTACCATACGACCAATACATGCATCGTTTTGCAGCGTATTTCCAACAAGGAGATATGGAATCTAATGGTAAATCCGTAGACAGGAATGGGAATCGTGTAGAATATGCTACAGGACCAGTGATTTGGGGAGAACCAGGGACAAATGGCCAACATGCTTTTTATCAATTAATTCATCAAGGTACACAACTAATTCCTGCCGATTTTATTGCACCAGCTATTACTCATAATAAAATCAGCAATCATCATACGCTACTTATGTCAAACTTTTTTGCTCAAACAGAGGCACTCATGAACGGAAAAACAAAAGAAGTGGTAGAAGCAGAACTTGAAAAAGCTGGTTTAACAAAGGAAGAAATTGCGAAACTAAGTCCATTTAAAGTATTTGAAGGAAATAAACCAACGAACTCCATCTTAGTTAAGCAAATTACACCAAAAACTTTGGGAGCCATAATTGCTATGTATGAACACAAAATATTCGTGCAAGGTGTGATTTGGAATGTCTTTTCTTATGATCAATGGGGAGTAGAATTGGGGAAACAATTAGCTAATTCAATTTTGCCTGAATTAGAGCATAATGAAGAAATCCATACGCATGATAGTTCAACGAATGGATTAATCAACCAATTTAAAGCTTGGCGGGTACAATATTAAAGGGATTTAATTAAGTCAGAAATGGAGAGCAATTTTTGTTCTCCATTTTTCATATCCTTAAGTGTAATGTTACCGTCTTTAATCTCCTGTTCTCCGATAACACCTACAAAAGGAATTCCCTTTTTATCTGCAAATTCAAACGACTTTTTGATTTTTGCAATTTCTGGATAAACCTCAGAAGCTATATTAGATTTTCGTAATTCATTAGCAATTTTTAGAGCGATTGACTGACCAGTTAAATCGAAATAAGTAAGCAAAATCTTACTTGCACTCGTTTTGATATCGGGAAACAGATTTAATTCACGCATCACATCGATAATCCGCTCAATACCAAATGAAATTCCTACACCACTCATATTGGGTAAGCCGAATGCCTCTGTTAAATTGTCATAGCGACCACCGCCAACAATAGAACCAAATGGTAAATCACATGCCTTGCCTTCATAAATTAAACCTGTGTAATAGCTTAAACCTCTAGCTAGTTTAAAATCAAACAATATATTTGAGTTATCAAAACCGTTTAAAGCTGAAAAATCTAAAACTGTTTTAATCTCAGATAACCCTTGTTGGCCTACTTCATTATCACTGAGAAAATCATCCAATAATTGAATCTTTTCATTATTGCTTCCCTGAAATTGGAATAAACTACGGAGAGATTCAACCTGAGATATGGAAAATCCATTTGATATTAATTCAAGGGCAACAGAGTCCCAACCAATTTTATCTAATTTATCAATTGCAACAGAAAATGGGACAAACAAATCACTTACGCCTAATACACTTACAATACCAAATAGAATTTTTCGAGAGTTAATAATCAAATTAGTTCTCAAATTTAGCGAGCTAAATATTGACTGAAATAAAGCGATTAATTCTGCCTCATTTATCAATGAATCTGAACCAATAATATCAGCATCACATTGATAAAATTCACGGTACCTTCCTTTTTGCGGACGATCAGCTCGCCATACAGGTTGAATCTGAGAGCGCCTAAAAGGAAAAGCAATATCATTTCGATTCATAGCCACGAATCGCGCAAAGGGAACAGTTAAATCATATCTTAAACCTTTTTCTGAAATTTTCGGCATAAGTAATTTAGATCCTAAACTAAAATCTACCGCTTCTGTATTACTCAAATAATCTCCAGAATTAAGTATTTTAAACACTAACTGATCGCCTTCTTCTCCATATTTACCAGTTAATACATGTAAGTTTTCCATAGCTGGAGTTTCAATTGCTTGAAATCCAAAAGCCTCAAAATGATTTTTTATAATAGTAAAAACATGAGTCCTCAAAGACATCTCTTTCGGACCAAAATCTCGTGTTCCGCGGGCATTATTAGGTTTTTGAATAATTTTCATAAAGCAAATTTAATTATTCGAAGCAGAATATTTGATATATAAGCAATAATTCCTATTTTTGCACACCAAAATTATTAATGACATGGCAGTAACTAGATTAAAAAGAAAAGACAGAAGAAATAAAGCTGTAGCTAACAATAAAGTTGAAGCTATCAGAATCTTAAAGCAAAGACCAATTATTAAATTAGTAGATGTTGAAGCTATTAAAGCTTCATTTGCTAAATAATAAATAATTCTTGAAATTGGAACCGGTAATTATTACCGGTTTTTTTTTGTTCAAAATAATTTAACAGAACTGTTATGAAAATTAAATTTATTTTAACCCTTCTTACAGGATTAAGTTTAGGCTTTTCCTCATACGCCCAAGATCATCGGCATGTTGTAACCAATCCATCTAAACCAGGTGTAACTGAATATTGGGATCCTGAAGTACGCGTTGTTACACCAGGGGTAATTCCATCAGATGCAATCGTATTATTTGATGGCAAGAACTTAGATAGCTGGGAATCTGTTAAAGATGGTGGAACAGCAAAATGGCAAGTGGCTGATGGAAAAATGACTGTTGTTAGAGGTGCTGGAAACATTTCCACAAAACAAAAATTCACAAACTATCAATTACATATCGAGTGGCAATCCCCAATTGAGCCTGAAACTTTAAAAAGTCAAGGAAAAGGAAATAGTGGGATTTTCATGCAAGGAATGTACGAGGTACAAGTATTAAACTCATTTAATAATCGAAGCTATCGAAATGGACAAGCAGGTAGTATCTATAAGCAATCAGCTCCCTTAGTCAATGTCACATCACCAATGGGAGAATGGAATACGTATGATATTATATACACAGCTCCTGTTTTTACTATTAATGGAGGAATTGAAACACCTGCATATGTTACCGTAATTCACAATGGAGTAGTTGTGCAGAACCATACCAAAATTCAAGGTACAACTGAATATATTGGTCAGCCCAAAAATCCAGTTCATGGCGCAGGTCCGATAAGTTTACAAGATCATGGTAACCCAGTAAGCTTCCGCAATATTTGGTTAAGAGAAATGTAATTCTATTTTAATTTTCAATAGGAAGGTTTTTTTCTCGAAAAGCCTTCCTTTTTTTTATGAAACATATAATCAGCTGGGTACTACGTAACATACCAAGAAAATTTATTCAATTATTTGCCCACAGGTTAATAAAAATATACAGTTTATTTCTGAAAGGAAATAAAGTTTACTGTCCCGTTTGCGATCATAAATTCTCGAAATTTCTTCCATATGGACGTTTAAACCCTCGGGAAAATGCTTTATGCCCGTCATGTTTAAGTTTGGAACGCCATCGGTTAATGCATTTGTTCCTTAAAAATGAAACAGATTTTTATACAAGTAATCCACGCGTTTTACACGTTGCACCTGAATATTGTTTCATAGAAAGATTTGAAAATTATTTAGGTGATCAATATATAACTGCAGATATCGAGTCGCCATTAGCTAAGGTTAAAATGGATTTGCACCAAATTCCATTTCCTGAAAATTCCTTTGATGTAATATTTTGTAATCACGTTTTAGAGCATGTGAAAAATGATGTAGTTTGTATGCAAGAAATACGTCGGGTAATGAAACCAAATGGATTCGCTCTTTGTCAAAGTCCTCAACGATATGATTTAGAAACAACCTACGAAGACGCAAGCATAACAGACCCGCGTGAAAGAGAAATTCACTTTTTACAAAATGACCATTTACGTATTTATGGAAGTGATTTCGGCAAGCAATTAGAAAACTCTGGCTTTACTGTTATTCCTTATAACATGATTGAAAATTTAGGCAAAACCGAAAGTATACGAATGGCACTGCCATTAGAAGAAATTATTTATATGTGTAAAAAATAAGATGCGCTACTCTCCCTTTCCTTCTGAACTATTTGTAAAAAACCGCGCCAAATTAATCGCGGAACTACCTCCTAAGTCAATTGTTATTATAAGTTCAAATGACATCATGCCAACGAATGCGGACGGAAGTATGGGCTTCAAACAGCAAACTGATTTATTTTATTTATCAGGTTTAGATCAAGAAGAAACACTGTTATTAATATTTCCAGATGCACAAGAAGCTCATATGCGCGAAATAGCGTTTATACGTGAAACATCTGAGTTGATATCCATATGGGAAGGCCACAAATACACGAAAGAAGAAGCTAAAGCACTTAGTGGAATAATGAACATACAATGGACTTCAAGCTTTGAAGCCATATTGAAAACATTAGTCTATTCAGCAGAAACAATCTTTATGATTGATAATGAGCACATTCGTAATAGCTCTTTAGTCCAAACACAGAATGCGCGATTAGTACTAAATATTAAAGAAAAATACCCATTACACAAAATAGGCCGACTTTCTCCAATTTTAAATAATCTTAGAATGAAGAAAGAGCCAGCAGAATTAGTAGCGTTACAAAAGGCAATTGATATTACAGAAAATGGGTATAGACGCATATTGAAATTTGTAAAGCCAGAAGTTTGGGAAAATGAAATCGAAGCAGAATTTATTCATGAATTTATAAAATTACGTAGTGGAGGATTCGCTTATACGCCAATTATAGCTTCAGGAGCGAATGCATGCGTATTGCACTACATTAAGAATGATAAAATTTGCCAGGATGGTGACTTAATCTTACTTGATGTAGGTGCTTGCTATGGAAATTATAATGCCGATATGACACGTACAATTCCCGCAAATGGAAAATTTAGTCCACGTCAAAGGCAAGTTTACCTTGCCGTTCAAGCAGTATTAAATTTTGCAACTGATATAATGCGTCCAGGAATTTACTGGGTAGACTATCAAAAAGAGGTTGAAAAGTTCATGGAAGCCCAATTAATAGAATTAGGATTATTTTCTAGAAAGGATGTTGAAGCACAAGATCCAACTAATCCCATTTTCAAAAAATACTTTATGCATGGTGTAGCCCATCATTTAGGACTAGATGTGCACGATGTTTGGGATAAGTATAAACCTTTTGAAGCAGGGATGGTTCTAACTTGTGAACCTGGAATTTATATACGAGAGGAAGGAATTGGTATAAGACTTGAGAATAATTTATTAATCACAAACGGCCAGCCGATAAACTTGATGGCCAACATACCAATTGATATCGATGAAATTGAATCATTAATGTCAAAGTCTTAGGTACATGCAAATCTTTAATTCTCCGACTGAATAGTTTGCTTTTTTAGTAGTAAAACAATTGAATTGGACTATTTAATAGATTTATAAGGATAAGCTTGCATGGCTGTGCTATATTTGTAAATTAAAAATGCTTGAAAAATATGACATTTAAATAATTTTCCAACATACTTCAGATTAGTACATTGGAAAAATAATATTTATTACCTACCAAATGGGTAATTTAATGGAGTTAAGTAGTAAAACAGATACATGAAAAACATTCGTAATTTTTGCATAATAGCCCATATCGATCATGGCAAGAGTACATTAGCTGATCGATTAATTGAGTTTACCAATACTGTTCAAAAACGGGATATGATGAACCAATTATTAGATGATATGGATTTAGAACGTGAAAGAGGTATCACGATTAAATCCCATGCTATTCAAATGCAGTACCCTAAAGATGGCGTTGAATACAAATTTAATTTAATAGATACACCGGGTCACGTAGATTTCTCATATGAAGTTTCACGGTCTATTGCAGCTTGCGAAGGGGCACTTTTAATCGTAGATGCCTCCCAAGGTATTGAGGCACAAACTATTTCAAATCTATATTTGGCAATAAATCATGACCTTGAAATAATACCCGTCTTAAATAAAATCGATTTACCCGGTGCTATGCCAGACGAAGTTTCAGATCAAATTATAGACTTAATTGGATGTAAGAAAGAAGACATTATTCATGCATCAGGAAAAGAGGGAATTGGTATTCAAGAGATTTTAGATGCTGTTGTTGCACGTGTTCCTGCACCAAAAGGTGATCCATCTGCACCTTTACAAGCATTAATTTTTGATTCCACATTTAATTCATATAGAGGAATCGAAGTAATATTTCGTGTTTATAACGGAGAGATTAGAAAAGGGGATCGTGTAAAATTTATGAATACGGGCAAAGAATATTTTGCCGATGAAATAGGAATCTTAGGTTTAGAACAAGAACCTAAATCGATTATTAAAACGGGTGATGTAGGATATTTAATTTCTGGTATAAAAGAGGCAAAAGAAGTTAAAGTAGGTGATACAATTTCACATGTAGCCAATCCGTGCAAATCAGCTATACAAGGATTTGAGGAAGTAAAACCGATGGTATTTGCAGGTATTTATCCGGTTGAAACGTCTGAATTTGAAGATTTAAGGGATGCAATGGAAAAACTCCAATTAAATGATGCATCACTAGTATGGGAACCAGAAACATCCGCAGCCTTAGGATTCGGATTTAGATGTGGCTTCTTAGGAATGTTGCACATGGAAATCGTTCAAGAAAGATTGGAAAGGGAGTTTGATATGACAGTAATTACAACTGTTCCGTCTGTTAAATTCAAAGTTTTAACTACAGCAGGTGAAACAGAATGGGTTTCTGCACCAAGTGAATTACCGGAGCCGAACCTAATTAATCTAGTTGAAGAACCCTATATCAAGGCACAAATAATTACTAAATCAGAATATACAGGTGTTATTATGAGTCTATGTATGGATAAGCGAGGGATTCTTGTTAACCAAATATACTTAACAACTGACCGTGTTGAACTTACATTTGACATGCCCTTATCTGAAGTTGTTTTTGATTTCTTTGATCGATTAAAAACGATCTCACGTGGCTATGCCTCGTTGGATTATGAATACAAAGGTTATGAACCAGGTTACCTGGTAAAATTAGATATCATGTTAAATGGGGAAAAAGTAGATGCTTTGTCGGCAATTGTTCATAGAGATAAAGCTTACGATTGGGGAAAAAGATTATGTGAGAAATTAAGAGAATTGTTGCCACGCCAACAGTTTGAAATAGCAATTCAAGCGGCGATTGGTCAAAAGATAATTGCGAGAGAAACGGTAAAGGCACTTCGTAAAGATGTATTAGCCAAATGTTATGGAGGTGATATCTCCCGAAAGCGTAAATTATTAGAAAAGCAAAAAAAGGGTAAAAAACGAATGCGACAAGTAGGTAATGTAGAAATTCCACAAGAAGCATTTATGGCTGTTTTAAAACTAGATTAACCTAAATATTTTTACACTAATTATTTTAAAAATATGCGTTTAAAGCGTATTTTTGCATCTCAAATATAAAATCATGGCTGAAGTTATAAGAATGCCCAAGATGAGTGACACAATGCTTGAAGGTGTTATTGCAAATTGGTTAAAAAAAGTAGGGGATGTAATCAAGTCCGGAGACATAATTGCTGAAGTTGAAACAGATAAAGCAACGATGGAATTGGAAAATTATGAAGATGGAACCTTATTGTATATAGGTATCAAAGCCGGTGAAGCTGCTCCAGTTGATGGAATAATAGCTATCGTTGGTGCACCTGGCGAAGATTATTCAGCTTTATTGCAATCTCCGTCAGCTGCCGTACCCGTAGTTGAAAAAGAACAAGTAACTACAATCATACCTCCTATTGTCGAACAAACTGCAGCTATTGATTTAATTGGAATTAAGGCCAAAGCTGTAAGAATGCCTAAAATGAGCGACACAATGCTAGAAGGTGTTATTGCAAAATGGTTGAAAAAAGAAGGTGACGTCGTAAAAAGCGGGGATATAATTGCTGAAGTTGAGACAGACAAAGCAACGATGGAACTTGAAAATTACGAAGACGGTACTTTATTATACATAGGCGCTAAAGAAGGTGAAGGAATTGCTGTAGATGGTATAATTGCTATTGTAGGTGAACCAGGTACAGATTATAAGCCAATACTAGCTGCAGAATCTGCAGTACCTGCTACAACTCCTTTGGTAGTACAAGCATCAGCTCCAGCGCCAGATGTAGTTAAAGCACCAGAAGCTGTAAAAGTAGTAGATTCAAAAACGGCTGCTGCACAGCCAACTAAAGAAAGAATTTCAGAAGATTCAATAAAAGCATCACCACTTGCACGTGCCTTAGCGAAAGAAAAAGGATATAATTTGGCTTGGATTAAAGGAACAGGTGAAGATGGGCGGATCACTAAAAGTGATATAGAAGACTATAACCCAAGTTCGGGTGGTGCTATGTCAACCTTTATGTCTGGCGTTGAAAGTTTTGAAGATATACCTAATAGTCAAATGCGCAAAACAATTGCGCGGCGCTTATCAGAATCAAAATTCAGTGCACCTGAGTTCTATTTGACAATGGAAATCAATATGGATAGAGCCATTGAAGCGCGGATAAGCATGAATGAAGTTCTGCCTGTCAAGATTTCATTTAATGATATGGTCATTAAAGCGACTTCACTTGCTTTGACAAAACATCCAAAAATTAATTCATATTGGATGGAAGATCGCATTCGAGTTAATAAGCATGTTCATATTGGTATGGCTGTGGCTGTAGAAGATGGATTATTAGTTCCTGTTATTCGTTTCGCGAGCGAAAAATCAATTGCACAGATATCTGCTGAAGCAAAAGAGCTTGGTGGTAAAGCAAAAAGTAAACAATTGCAACCTAAAGATTGGGAGGGAAATACCTTTACAGTAAGTAATTTAGGCATGTTTGGAATTGATCAGTTTACATCCATAATAAATTCACCTGAATCTTGTATTTTGGCAGTAGGTGGTATAAAAGAAACTGTTGGTGTTAAGAATGGCCAATTTTATGCTACAAACATTATGAAACTAACATTAACTTGTGATCATCGTGTTGCAGACGGTGCAGCGGGAGCTGCTTTCCTACAATCGCTCAAACAATATCTCGAGGATCCACTAAAAATGTTCTTATAACATTCAAATAATCAAGCCTCGAATTACTTATTTCGGGGCTTGATTTTTTAAGCACGTCAACCAAATGGAAACAACTAAAATACGAATTGCGGTACAAAAATCTGGCCGCTTAAGCGAAGAGTCACTTAAGCTGTTTAAAGAATGTGGAATTAAGTTTGAATCTGGAGGATCTAAATTAAGATCCATTTCAAGTAATTTCCCTGTTGAGTTTCTTTTTTTACGTGATGATGACATTCCTGGTTATGTGGAGGATGGTGTTGCAGACCTAGGTGTCATTGGGGAAAATGTATTAATGGAAAACATGCGTCAGGTAGACGTCGTTAAAGAATTAGGTTTCTCAAAATGCCGACTATCATTAGCAATTCCTCGTAATGAAGTTTACAATGGCTTAGATTTCTTTCAAGGGAAAAACATTGCTACCTCCTACCCAAATTTAACAAATGCATTTTTGCAAAAGCAGGGTATTCAAGTAACCACTCATGAAATTTCTGGTTCCGTTGAGATTGCACCAAGTATTGGCCTAGCTGAAGGTATTTGTGATATTGTTTCAACTGGAGGTACCTTATTAAGTAATGGATTGAAAGAAGTTGCAACAGTATTCAACAGTCAAGCTGTATTAATAGCTAGTAAAAAATTAGATGCACAAAAAAATGATATCCTAAGTAAATTATTATTTAGAATAGATTCTGTTCAACGAGGACAAAATGCCAAATATGTAGTTCTAAATGCACACGAGGATAATTTATCTAAAATTACTGCGTTGTTGCCTGGCATGAAATCACCATCAATTATGCCACTCACCGAAAAAGGTTGGTTTTCATTACACTCCGTTATTTCTGAAAATGATTTTTGGGAAATAATTGAATCTCTCCGCTCCGCTGGAGCAGAAGGAATTTTAGTATTGCCAATTGAAAAAATGATCCTGTAATATGTTTAGTCTAATTAAATACCCTGTACCGTCAACTTATAAGAGCTTGTGTGAACGCCCAGCATTAGAATCTAAGTCATTAGATAATCTTGTTGAAGAAATATATTCACAAGTTAAGATACATGGTGACAAGGCATTAATTGATTATACATTACAATTTGAAAATAGAACCATAACTGATATCGTATTTTCAAATTCTGAAATTGAGGATTTTGCAGCTGAAACAGATCCAGCTTTACAAGAGGCTATTCGTGTTGCTTACGCTAATATTCAAGCGTTTCATCAATCTCAAATATTAGTTGAAAACCGGATTGAAACGAGCCCAGGCGTAGTTTGTTGGCAAAAATCTACTCCGATAGAAAAAATAGGCATTTATATACCTGGTGGAACTGCACCTCTATTTTCAACCATACTTATGTTGGCAATCCCAGCTCAAATAGCCGGATGCCAAGAGGTAATACTATGTACTCCTGGGATGCACCCTGCCCTATTTTTTGCGGCAAAATTATGTGGAATTACTAAAATGTGTAAAGTTGGTGGAGCACAAGCCATTGCAGCTTTAGCATTAGGTACAGAATCTGTTCCCAAAGTTTATAAAATATTTGGACCGGGAAATCAATATGTAACTGCGGCCAAAATGATGGCTAATCGCATGGGTATAGCTATTGATATGCCAGCTGGTCCTTCGGAAGTAGCTATTTTTGCTGATTCTACTGCTAATCCTGTATTTGTTGCGGCCGACTTACTTTCGCAAGCGGAGCATGGAAATGATTCTCAGGTGGTACTAATAAGTACAGATGAGAATCTAATAAATCAAAGTATTCTTGAAATAGGAAACCAATTAAAAACCTTACCAAGGAAAGAATTTGCAGAAAAGTCGTTGGTGTTTTCCAAATTCATATTGGTAAAAAATGAGGAAGACGCTGTAAATATATTGAATGAATATGCCGCAGAGCACCTAATCTTGGCGACAGAAAATCCAGAATTAGTTGCAGATAAAATTCAACATGCAGGTTCCATATTCTTAGGCCATTACACACCTGAAGCAGCTGGAGATTACGCATCTGGAACTAACCATACGTTACCAACGAACGGATTTGCTCATGCCTACTCAGGCGTTAATTTAGATAGTTTTGTTAAAAAAATAACATTACAATCCATCACAAAAGAGGGACTTAATCACTTAGGAAAAAGTATCATACTAATGGCAGAAGCTGAATCATTACAAGCACATGCGAATGCCGTTAAATATAGAATAGACTAATGGATTTTAAGAAATTTATTTTACCACATATTTGGAATTTAAAACCTTATTCATCAGCTCGAGATGAATTTAAAGGGAAGGAAGGTGTGTTTTTAGATGCGAATGAAAATCCGTTAGGCTCAGGTAATATCCCAGAATGGAATCGTTATCCAGATCCAATGCAATGGAATATAAAGTATCAACTAGCAGAAATTAAGCAATGTAGTGTTGATCAAATATTTCTAGGAAATGGCTCAGATGAAGCCATTGATCTTCTAATTCGCATGACGTGTGAACCGAGTAAGGATCATATAATCATTTGTCCTCCTACTTATGGCATGTATGAAGTTAGTGCATCCGTAAATAATATACAGATTCAACGGATAAACTTAATGAATGATTACCAACTAAACGTGAGTGAAATATGTGAAAATATTAATGAGTTTTCAAAGTTGATATTTATTTGTACACCTAACAATCCAACAGGAAATAAGCTCAGCCGTGCTGATATTCGTACGATATTAGCCAAATTTCAAACCGGCTTTGTCATAATAGATGAAGCATATTTTGATTTTTCTGATGAGGCAAGTTTCATTTCAGAATTGAGCACTTATCCTAATTTAATCGTTCTACAAACCTTATCAAAAGCATACGGATTAGCATCTTTGCGTTTAGGGATGGCATATGCAGACCCAATCCTAATTCAATTATTAAATAAAATTAAACCACCATACAATATTAGCGGTGCCACGCAGTCATTAGTTGAAAAAGCATTAAAAAACAAGGAATTTGCAAAAACCTCTGCGGAAACGTTAAATAATGCCAAGAAAGACTTAATTTCAAAACTTAAAGATTTGCCCGAGATAATTACCATTTTTCCATCTAATGCAAATTTCATACTCGTGAAATGTATTAATGCACAAGCATTATTTGATTATTTAATTAAGGAAAAAATTATTACTAGAAATAGGTCATCGGTTACATTGTGTGATAATTCTATTCGAATCAGTATAGGATTGCCTGAAGAAAATAACCAATTGATAGAAAAGATAAAGCGCTTTTACGCATGAGATTCAATCATTTAAAACTAGCCCTTCTGATTTTTATGCTTAGCACTAGTGCAACAGTATTTGGTCAACTGCAAGAATGGGCAGCCGGTTTTAGAATTGGAGAGCCTGGAGGCTTTATGGCAAGGCGTTATTCTGATAATGGAGTTAATGCCCTTGAAGTAAATATTGGCACATATGGTGGTTTATGGGGGACAGATAGGAATTACCAAGATGGCACATTTAATAATATTGGCTATTCTATTAATGTATTGTATTTGTGGCATCATCCTACAATCATTAATTCGGATCTTCATACATATTATGGATTTGGCCCGCAGTTAAATTCAAGAGATTGGTACGACAATAAAATAAGTAATAATTTAGCTGCGAGTAAAAGAACCTCAGCTATGGGTGCCACTGCGGTAGGTGGAATTGAATATTTTCCTATTGATGCACCCAATTTATCGTTCTTTTCGGAGATAGGCTTTTACACGGAAATCGCACCTAATCCATTTTTTTTCCACCTGCAAGGCGGAATAGGTGTACGTGTAAATTTTTAAATGGGGATGTAGCTCAGTTGGCTAGAGCGCTTGCATGGCATGCAAGAGGTCGTCGGTTCGAGCCCGATCTTCTCCACAAAATAGGACTTCAATTTGAAGTCCTATTTTTATAATCTATCTTTAAATGATTCATAGCCAAAATGCTTGAATCGAATATATTCTCCTTCTCGATTAATCATCCCAATGTCCGGTAAGTTAACCCCATTAAATGTTGTGGTTTTGACCATTGTGTAATGAATCATATCCTCAAAGATAATTTCATCACCAATATGTAAAGGTTCTTCAAAAGAATAATCTCCATAATAATCTCCAGCTAAACACGTCATCCCTCCGAAACGATACGTTGGCTTACCAACCACAGGTTCCAACGACGCATTTCGAATACGCGGTTTATATGGCATTTCCAACGTGTCAGGCATATGCGCAGCAAATGAAACATCCAATATGGCCACATCTATACCTGCTGAATGCACAATATCGAGAATGGTGGATTTAAGAAAACCAGTTTGCCAGCCAACAGCAGAACCTGGTTCTAAAATAATATCCAAATGTGGATATTTAGCTTTGAACTTCTTTAGCGTTTCAATTAAATGGTCCACATCATAATCAGCTCGTGTAATTAAATGCCCGCCGCCTAAATTCAACCACTTAACTTGATTCAATAAATCGCCAAACTTGGCATCAATTACATCAAGTGTTCGGGAAAGTACAAATGAATCATTCTCACATAATGTATGCGAATGCAAGCCTTCAATTCCTTCCGGTAACGTATCGCCTAAATCACCACGACGAATTCCCAAGCGGGATCCTGCTATACAAGGATTATACATGTCGGTTTCTACTTCCGCATATTCTGGATTAATACGAATGCCGCACGAAATACCATTTGACTTTGCCTCAAGGGCGAATTGGCCAACTTGATTAAGCGAATTAAATGTCATATGACTCGCATACTGCATAAATTCGGCAAACTCGTTTGGTAAATAAGCAGGTGTATATGCGTGACACTTCTCCCCCATTTCTTCGAAAGCTAAACGAGCTTCGTTTAATGAACTTGCGGTGGCGCCAGCTAAATATTGACGAATTAATGGAAATACATGAAAGAATGAAAACCCTTTTAATGCGCAAATAATTTCAACATTAGCTTCTCGCTGTACGCGTTGAAGTAATGTCAAATTCTTAACAAGCAGAGATTCTACAAGCACATAGGCAGGAGAATTAATGGAAGGATATTGAACAGCCATCATTAGTATGTGTGAGGCAATACTCCATTAACCTCCTCATTCCATGGCAAACCATGAACATTTAAAAGTTCCATAAATGGATCAGGATTAAATTCTTCGACATTGTATACTCCAGGTTTAAACCAAGTTCCTTCACACATTAGTGAAGCGCCAATCATAGCGGGCACACCAGTGGTATAAGATACACCCTGAGCCTGAACCTCTTTATAACATTCCGCATGATGGCAATTATTATAAACATAATACGAAACATCCATACCGTTTTTGATGCCTTTTATTTGACAACCAATAGATGTTTGTCCGGAATAATTCTCTCCTAAGGTACCCGGCTCCGGTAACACTGCCTTTAAGAACTCTAAAGGCACAATATCAATCCCATTAAATTTAATAGGGTGAATGGAAGTCATTCCTACATTTTGCAAGACCTCTAAATGAGTTAAATAGGTTTGCCCAAAAGTCATCCAAAAGCGAGCTCTCTTCAACGTAGGGAAGTTTTTCGTAAGAGACTCCAATTCTTCATGATATAACAAATACGATTCCTTAGGGCCTATATTTGGATAAGAAATTGGCTTATGAATAGACATGGCGTCTATTTCAACCCATTGGCCATTTTCCCAATACTTGCCTTTTTGAGTAATCTCTCTAATGTTAATTTCAGGATTAAAATTAGTTGCGAAAGCTTTGCCATGATCGCCTGCATTACAATCGATTATATCTAAATAATGCATCTCGTCAAAATAATGTTTATTAGCATATGCCGTATAAACACCTGTAACGCCGGGATCAAATCCACATCCCAACAATGCCATTAAACCCGCCTTCTTAAATCTATCTTGATATGCCCATTGCCATGAATATTCAAATTTCGCCTCATCCTTGGGTTCATAATTAGCTGTATCCATGTAATGAACGCCAGTTTCTAAACAAGCATCCATAATCGTTAGATCTTGATATGGCAAGGCTACATTAATAACCATGAATGGTTTCTCTTTGGTAAATAGCTCAACCAATGCAGGAACATCATCGGCATCAACTTGACGCGTTTGTATAGCTGTAGGTAGACCTATCTTTTTTGCTTCATCCGCTATTGCATCACATTTTCGTAATGTACGCGAGGCTAAAATAACCTCAGAAAAAAATGAAGGATTCATGGCACATTTTTTTGCCACAACATTCCCAACACCACCAGCACCAATAATTAAAACTTTTTTTCCCATGATTTATTTAAAAAAGAATGCAAAAATAACCTAACAAGCACTAGAATCAAAAAATCAATTTGAATTATTTTTAAAAGGGCGAATTGCATTTTCAAACGCCTTAAACCAATAATTAGCATATAATTGATCCGTGCGTACCCCTTTGCTCGTACTCGCATGAATAAAGGTCACTTCATTATTTCCTTTAACAGACGTAACTAATCCGATATGATTAATGGCAACAGATCCATTTGTTCTAAAAAATAACCAATCACCTCGTTGAATCTTATTTAGGGGTACCGATAAACCAAAAAGAGCTTGTTGGCCTGAATTACGTGGAATTTCAAAATTATTCGTACTATAAACACGGAATAGTAAACCAGAACAATCCATTCCATCACCATTCGCACCACCAGAACGATATGGAATACCGTAAAATTGCTCCGCTGTACGAATCAATTGATCATTCTCATGATCTGAAAAATTAGTTGGCAATTCCCTAGAATCCCTTAAATAAGTACTAACCCGATTAATCGATTTACATCCAACTAATCCCCCAAAACATAAGATTAAAATAATGTACTTAAACATAAACTACACTAAGGTCATCTAGATATAATAAAATTCCATCACCAACAACTTGTCCCAATTGAGCCAAAATAGCTTTGTAACGAACAATTTGATCTACGTGCTCTTCCATCCTTTTGCCTGTTTTGAAATCTATAATAATGCTTTTACCTGCTTTAGAAATAACGCGGTCAGGCCTAAAAATAGAACCGTCAGGACTTAAAATATCTCGTTCCACGAATAAAAGCTCCTCATCAATAAAAAATTCCTTTAGTATAGAGTCGGTCATTACTTGATCGACAAGTACACGAATTGAATCATCCAAGTAAAAAAAAGAACTAGACTGATTATCCATCCAATATTGAGCGCCTCTAATTTGCGCTAGAACTTGATGTAAATATTCACCTTCAGACCGCTTCGATTTGCTTTGTGAATATAAATCTGAAGATTGGGTAACAACACGAAAATCGGGAGATTTAACAATTTTAGTTTGAATTTTTAGCGTACGATCTGATCGATCTACTATTTTACTTGACTTATAATGTGGATTAGACACATTTGCTAAATCATAAAAATCAGTCAATTCAGTAAATTCACCTTGAAGATATACGGGTAATCTTTCCAGTTTTTCAGACGTATTTACAGCAAATAGAACTAAAACCTCTGCAAGAGACTCTCTGTATACCTGTTTTGTTTTGGGAGCCGAATCTTCGTCTGGCAAAGATGTTAGAATATGTAAGCGCTGTTTAGCCCGAGTAAAAGCAACGTACATCATATTTAATGAATCCAAGAAAATACTATGACGCTCTTGTATACTTTGAGTTTTTAAAACAACCTCATGTAAAACTTCTTTAGCAGCCACCCGGCCATAAGAATACAGTAATTTTTGGTCGTCTAATTCCAATGCCGACAAAGCAACTTCTGATAAATTATACCAAATTCGTTCATTACTAGCCTGATGTGTCCAATTGGCAAAAGGAATTATAACAACGGAGTATTCTAATCCTTTTGATTTATGAATACTTGTAATTGTAATTGCATTAGAGCCTTCTGGACTAGCAATTGTAATTGAACCTTTATTTAATTCGTAGTAGTTTAAAAATTCCTTTAATTCCTCAGATTGAGTGACAATATATTCTTGAATCAAATCTAAAAACTTGAATAAATACTCTGTTCCTTCTTTTTGGTTAAATAAATCAAAACAATCAATAATAGCATATACTGTTTGTATTATCGTAAGCTCATTAAATTCTTTTAGTGTAGCAGGCCAATTAAAGAGATGGAGAATATGTTCTAAATAGGATGAATTATACTTAGTTTGATTATGAAAATTAGCTAAATTTTCAACATTAATTTTTTCATTTTTTAATTCACTAACCTGAAAAATGAACTCAATCGCTAAAAATTCATTTGTTGGATTATCCTTAAGTTTAAGTAAAGAAATAATGATACCTACTAAATTTGAATAATGAATTAGAAGTGAATCAGATGAAATAATGGGATAACCTCTTTCTTTCAATTGAATAGCCAAATACCTAGCATGCTTATTTTTTCGAACTAAAATAGCGATGTCCGTATAATTAAATCCTAATCGTACATTTTCTTCAATTTGATTGATGACTTGAGTAAGCATCCAAATTTGCTCTATATCTTTAGCATCAGGATCTAATTTAGGTTTACGAAAAACAGTTAAATCAACAGAACCTGTATACTTATCCGAAGGAACACGGGGAATTTGCTCCAGAAATTGACCATAAATAGGTTTAATCAAATCAGATTGCGCTGCGTACATTTCTTGTTCAGAAATCCATTTAAAAAATGAATTATTGAATGCAACAATCTCAGCAGCGCTTCGGTAATTATAAGCCAGATTTTCATTCGCAACCGCTGAAACTAAGTAGTCAAAACGTTCTTCATCAAAAGTGCCCTCACCAATTTTTGATTGAATAATTGATTTATCTTTTTGAGTTATGGAAGCAATGAGGCCAACCTCCCCACCTCGAAATTTATATATTGATTGTTTTGCGTCACCCACAAGTAAATTTTGATGCCCTAAGGAAACAGAATTTTCTAACAAAGGCATTAAATTTTGCCATTGTAGCATGGAAGTATCTTGAAATTCATCAATTAAAATATGCGTGTACCGATCACCTAATTTTTCATAAATAAATGGAACTGGGTCATTCGCAATAACTTGATAAAGTCTTTTTGAAAACTCGGAAATGGAAACTGCTGCATTCTCGTTTTGATAAATTATCAATTCTTCCGCTATAGAGGACAACAAGGCTATCTTTTT
Organism: Aquirufa sp.; assembly: GCF_964796385.1. NCBI lineage: Bacteria > Pseudomonadati > Bacteroidota > Cytophagia > Cytophagales > Flectobacillaceae > Aquirufa > Aquirufa sp. The sequence continues at coordinate 21,282 of NZ_CBAUBA010000033.1, forward strand.
AATATCCCGAACAATCCATAAGAGTAGTTGGTTTCTTGAAAAGTTCTCATCGTACATCGTAACAAAAGATTGTCCAATAGTATGCAATGAATCTGCTAAATCATTAATTTCAATCGCGGTACTTTTATCTACTTTACTTGCAGCCCATTGATTAGATTCAAGTGCCTTATTGAGCGAAGAAAATTTAAAATCAACTAATTTTTTATCAGCTAAATATTTCCTAAAGTAATATACCGGACTGTATCGGCCGCTCGTGAAGTAATCATCTGGAAACTGTAGTGGATTTATGTAGCTGATAAATTCAGAGGCTAAATCGAGCATTCTAGTCTCAAATTCAAAAATTTGTTGACGAATTTGCGTTTCAATTAACTTAAAATCCTCCATGGAAAAAACATCCATGTGGGGTTTAATTTGATGATAAGATTCATCTAAACAAATACGTAAAAACTGATGCAGATTAGCACGTAATAAATTCCAAGATCTACCTTCAGAAACCTCTGTTTTTGCGAAATCAATTAAAAGTTCTGTTAAAATTGGATCTCCAAGCCGATTAACTTTTTCTAGCAATTGATCAATCAAATGATCCATCAAACCATTCGAATCTAAAATAACTTCAAATTGACTCGGTAGATTTAATTCCTCAATGAAAGTAGAACTTAACCGCTGAACAAAACTATCAATAGTCATGACAGAAAATAAACCATAATCTTGTAAAATTTGCTGTAGAGCAACTGAAGCACGTTTGGAAATTTCTGTCTTACTTACATCTAACCCTTCTGCTTGAAAATCGAGAAATATTAGAGCTAATAGCTCATGATCTTGATCGCTTTGAGGATTTGAAATGCCTTTTAAATACTCGATTATTCGAGTTCGCATTTCCTCAGCGGCTTTAATCGTAAATGTAACAGCTAAAATGCGCCTAAAATAACCCCGACGATCCTCCTCGCGTAAGGCCAACTTGATATATTCTAAGGTTAGAGTAAACGTTTTCCCCGAGCCGGCCGATGCAGAAAAGAGTTTTAAAGACATAGAATAATTTTAAATTCAAGACGAATGCAAGATAAAATAAAAATAGGATTAATTCGGTGTGGTATTTATTCCTATCTTTGTTTCCCGTAACCAAATAATGAATTATTCGAATGTCTGGCAAGGGATTAATTAAGAAATCAAAGTACATTTTCGTAACGGGTGGCGTAACTAGCTCACTCGGAAAAGGCATCATCGCCTCTTCACTTGCTAAACTTTTACAGGCTCGTGGATTGTCATGTACAATCCAAAAATTTGATCCTTATATCAATATAGATCCAGGTACGTTAAATCCATATGAACATGGGGAATGCTACGTGACAAACGATGGAGCGGAAACTGATTTAGATTTAGGGCATTATGAGCGTTTTTTAAATACACCAACAAGCCAAGCAAATAATATTACGACTGGGCGCGTTTACCATAATGTAATTACCAAAGAGCGTCGAGGCGATTATTTAGGTAAAACTGTACAAGTTGTCCCTCACATAACAGATGAAATTAAACGTAATATTTTAATTTTAGGTGAGACAGGTAAATTTGATATTGTCATTACAGAAATAGGTGGTTGCGTTGGAGATATTGAGTCATTACCATTTATTGAGGCTGCGAGGCAATTAAAATGGGACTTAGGAGAGAAACACACCCTATTTATACATCTTACCCTTGTTCCTTATTTGGCTTCAGCAGGCGAGTTAAAAACAAAGCCTACCCAACACTCCGTAAAACAATTATCCGAATCAGGAATTCAACCCGATATTTTAGTTTGCCGTACGGAGCATCCGCTTCCACAAGAAATGAAAAGGAAAATAGGTCTTTTTTGTAATGTGAGCGAACAAGATGTAATTGAAGCTAGAGATGCCGAAACAATCTATGATGTACCAATGTTGATGCAACAACAACGTTTAGACAGCCGCGTTTTATATAAACTTGATATTTATAATGACACGGATAGTAATTTAACGGCATGGACTAAATTTTTAGATAAATTAAAAAATCCCAAATTCGAAATAACAGTAGGATTAATTGGTAAATACGTAGAGCTAAAAGATTCGTACAAATCGATTGCTGAAGCATTTATTCATGCGGGTGTAGCCAATGAAATAAAGGTAAATGTCAAATGGATATCTTCAGAAAGTATGGAGGATATCGATGTGGCAGATGTTTTAACAGGTTTAGATGGAATATTAGTTGCTCCAGGATTTGGAGAACGCGGCATTTTAGGTAAAATAAACGCAGTCAAATATGCACGTGAAAATAAAATACCATTCTTAGGAATTTGTTTGGGAATGCAATGTGCCGTTATTGAGTTTGCGCGTAATGTTATAGGTTTAGAAGCTGCACATTCATTTGAAATGAATCCAGAAACAAATTATCCAGTCATTGATTTAATGAAATCGCAAAAAGATGTTTCAGAAAAAGGAGGAACTATGCGATTAGGATCTTATCCATGTAAAATTGAAAAAGGTACGATGGCCTTTAAAATTTATGGAAAGACTTCAATTCAAGAAAGACACCGTCACCGTTATGAATTTAACAATGACTATTTAACTCAATTTAATCAAGCTGGCATGGTCACTTCAGGCATTAATCCTGAATCAGAACTTGTTGAAATCATCGAACTACCCAATCATCCATTTTATGTAGGAGTTCAGTTCCATCCTGAATACAAATCAACAGTTGAGGCACCATCGCCTATTTTTGTGCAATTTATTAAGGCTGCGTACCAGCATGCAGTTCCATTTATCAAAAATTCAAAATAATTTATGGATAAGAATTCAATATCCGGTATCGTCTTAATTATGGCCATGTTACTTGGCTATCAATATTTTTTTGCACCTGTGGAACCGGTTCCAACAGAACAAGTAGCTAAAAAAGCAAATGTAGTTAAACCAAAAGCTAACATTGTCGTAACACCCCCAACTGCACCAGATCCTACTGCACAAATCAAGGAGCGTTTTCTAAAGTTAGAAAACAAGAATATGGTAGTAACGCTCTCAAATTACGGCGGTAAAATTAAATCAGTAACGTTAAAGAATTACCGTAGCTACGCAAATTACAACTCGGGTAAAAGTGAAGGAATTCAGATGTTTGATGCAAGCAAAGATCAATTTGATGTAGAGATCCCATCTGGAAATACAAAAATTAAACTGAATGCTTTAATCTACGATGTTCAAGAGAATAAAGGCAATGTTGTGTTTACAAGTACATTAGCAACCGGCCAGAAAATTAGTCAAACGTATAATTTAGGGGAAGAAAATTTTGAACTCGATTATTCAATTGATGCGAAAAATGCAGCTAGCGTAATCACAGGGGCTGATTACACGATTCATTGGAAAGAAAATCTAGTTCAAAATGAAAAAGATATTAATGAAGAACGCAAAGCCACAATCAATTATTTATTGACTGAAGATGAGGAGTTTGATAATTTATCTGAAAATCCGAATGGAATAGAAACGGACAATTTAATAAAGCCAACTCAATGGATTTCATTTAAGAAAAAGTATTTCTTAACAGGTCTAATACCACAGGGTTTTGAATTTAAAAAAGCAGATTTAATCAGCACGCCCAATCTGACTGATTCTTTACATTTAAAGACATTAGACGCTACGTTAACAGCATCAACACAGGATCTAATCCAAGGCAAATCAAATTATAAGTTTTACTTTGGACCAAATGATTATTCTATAATAAAAACCGTCGCTCCTTCTTTTGGAAAAAACGTCAAGCTGAGCTATGACTTTTTATTGCCGCTCACAAAGTACATATTCGTACCTCTGTTTGATTTCTTAGAGAGTATCGTGTCAAATTATGGATTACTAATCATCTTATTGGTTCTAATCATTAAAACGGCTTTACTACCATTAACATACAAATCATATGTTTCGATGGCTAAGACGCGTATTTTAGCTCCTGAAATAGCAGCCATCAAAGAGAAGATTGGTGATGATCCAGCACGCGTCCAACAAGAAACCATGAAACTTTATGGGGAAGTTGGCGTAAATCCATTAAGTGGCTGCGTACCCGTTTTAGCTACTATGCCCGTATTAATGGCCGTATTTATGCTATTCCCTAACTTAATCAATCTTCGTCAAGAATCCTTCCTTTGGGCAAATGACTTATCTACATTCGATTCTATTTTAACGCTGCCATTTGCCATTCCATTTTATGGAACTCACGTGAGTTTATTTTGCTTGCTAATGACAGCATCTCAATTAGCGTATGGATATTATAATAATCAAATAACGCCTGATCAACCTGGCCAACCGATTAACATGAAAATGATGGCATACATTACGCCTGTCATCTTTATGTTTGTGATGAATTCATTCTCTGCAGGATTAAGTTTCTATTATTTTGTATCTAATTTAGTGACGATAGGTCAGCAATTAGCCATTCGTTATTTTGTTAATGAAGACAAGATCAAAGAATTATTAGATGCTAATCGTGTAAAAATTGCGGCAAGTGGTGGAGCAAAGAAATCTCGTTTTTCTCAATACCTTCAAACGCAATTGAAGACGATGGAAGAACAACAAAAAGCAACAGCCACACAAAAGAAACCTAAGAAAAAATAATGGGTATATTAAGTTCAAGCTACTTTGAAAAAGCAAAAACTTTAATTCCAGGTGGGGTTAATTCACCTGTTCGTGCATTTAAATCAGTTGGTGGTACTCCCATTTTTATGCAATCGGCAAAAGGAGCCTATTTACACGACGTAGATGGCAATTCATACATTGATTTAATCGGTTCATGGGGTCCAATGCTATTTGGCCAAGCACATCCTGTTATTGAAAATGCAGTTAGAGAAGCTCTTTCGGATGGATTTTCATTCGGTGCACCTACTTACAAAGAAGTACTAATCGCTGAAAAAATTTGTTCCATGGTGCCATCCATTGAAATGGTACGCTTAGTAAGTTCTGGAACCGAAGCCACTATGGCAGCCATTAGATTGGCACGCGCATACACAAAACGCGATAAAATCATCAAGTTTGAAGGCTGCTATCATGGTCATGGGGATTCATTTTTAATTGCTGCAGGTAGTGGCGTAGCTACACTTGGGACACCAGATAGTCCTGGTGTAACAGCATCAACAGCAAAAGATACATTGACAGCAGTTTATAATAACTTAAATTCTTTACAGAATTTATTCGAAGCAAATCTAAACCAAGTCGCAGCGGTTATTATTGAACCCGTGGTGGGCAATATGGGATTAGTTACTCCAAAAGAAGGTTATTTAGCTGGCGTTCGTAAGCTATGTGATCAATACGGAGCTTTATTAATATTCGATGAAGTGATGACAGGCTTTCGCTTATCGCCAAGTGGGTACCAAGGAATATGCAACGTTTCACCTGATATAACTACGTTTGGTAAAATAATAGGTGGCGGATTACCCGTAGGTGCTTATGGTGGTCGTTCAGAAATAATGAATATGATTGCACCGTCAGGACCGGTATATCAGGCAGGAACCTTGAGCGGAAATCCACTTGCAACCACTGCAGGTTTGGCGATGCTAAACCACATAACGGATAACTTAGACGTGTACGATAGGTTAGCCGCTAAAGGGAATAGATTAAAACAAGGAATTCGATCTCAATTAGATTCGTTAGGTTTATCCTATACAATCAATCAAATCGGCTCTATGTTCACTTTGTTTTTCACAGAACAAGCGGTAAATAATTTTTCGGATGCCAAAACTTCCGACATCGCACTGTATGGAAAATACTTCCATGGTATGCTTGAACGAGGCATCTACTTACCTCCCTCCCAATATGAATCTTGGTTTATTTCAGATGCAATTCAGGAAGAAGAATTGGCTAAAATTCTTCAGGCTAGCGAAGAAACACTCCTACAGATGTTCGCTTAACCATGTTATTCAGCATCATCATACCCGTATACAATCGTCCACAGGAACTTGATGAATTATTGGCTTGTGTAGCCCAACAATCCTACACAAATTTTGAAGTGTTGGTCATTGAAGATGGAAGTGTTGATAAAGCTGACCTCGTCGTTAAAAAGTATGCCAAATCTTTACAAATCAACTATTTCTTCAAAGAAAACGGCGGGCAAGGTTTTGCACGTAATTACGCTTTTGAACGTGCTAAAGGTGATTTTTTCATTATACTGGATTCAGATGCATTAATTGAGCCAACCTATTTAGAAGAAGTAAAAAAAGGTATAGAGAATCAGCAATTAGATCTCTTTGGTGGACCTGATAAAGACCATGTAAGCTTCACTGCAACGCAAAAGGCGATCAGCTTTGCCATGACCAGTTTATTCACCACAGGTGGAATTCGTGGTAAAGCAAAAAACATAGGTGGTCAATTCCATCCACGAAGCTTTAATATGGGTATCTCGAGAAAAGTTTGGGAGGCGACAAAAGGTTTTGTCATTACACGCATGGGTGAAGACATTGAATTCAGCATACGTTGTATAGCTTTAGGATTCAAGTCAGGCTTACTACCAGAAGCGTTTATCTATCATAAAAGAAGAACTAGTTTCAAGCAATTCTACAAACAAATTCATTTCTTTGGAAGAGCCAGGATTAATATCAGTCGGTTTTTCCCGAAAGAACTTAAATGGGTTCACTTCTTCCCTGCTTGTTACTTTATTTATTTTTGGAATACTGTTGTTCTAAATATACTAATTCCTCCAATTGGGAATTTACTCTTTATGGGATTACTGGTTTATTGGATAGCCATCTTTTTAGATGCTTTAAAACAGACAAAGAGTATACAGATTAGTCTATTAGGATTGATTGCGGCCAACATACAATTGCTAGCTTACGGTCAAGGATTTATCGAAGAAGGTATCAAAAAAATTACCAATACTTCCCAGCCATAAGGTAATTCTGAACATAATCTTTTACACCTTCTTCTAAGGTATAAAACGCTTCATCATATCCAATGGAGCGCAATTTAGACATATTGGCTTCCGTAAAATACTGATACGTATCTCGAATGTCCAAAGGAGTATCTATGTAATTAATTTGTACAGGCTTATTCATTGCCACAAATGTGGATGTACCTAACGCATTAAATGAGCGAGCAATACCGGTGCCTAAATTATATATACCAGAATTTTTACGGTGCTCCATTAAAAAGACACAAACGTCAATCAAATCTTTCACGTAAATAAAATCTCTCATTTGTTCTCCATCAGTATAATCAATTTTATGTGATTTAAACAAACGAAGACTACCATTTGATGTGATTTGATTAAAAGCATGCCAAATAACGGAAGCCATACGTCCTTTATGATATTCATTCGGACCATACACATTGAAAAACTTCAATCCAGCCCAAAAAAATGGCTTTTTCTCTTGCTGTAAAGCCCAGATATCAAAGTCATTTTTTGAATCTCCATAGGGATTTAAAGGTTTTAACTTAAAAAGTTCGGCTTCATTATCATTATAACCACACTCACCTAAACCGTATGTGGCCGCAGAAGAGGCATAAACCAAAGGAATTTGATAATCAATACACTTCTGCCAAACCATTTTAGAATAGTTGACATTTAATTCATCAAAAATAGACTTATCAAATTCAGTAGTATCTGTACGTGCGCCAATGTGGAAGAAAAATTCAACTTCACGGTAGTTGGCATCAAGCCAACTAGACAGCTGAGTTCGTTCCACACGTTCTTTAATTTGCTTCCCTTCTAAATTCTTATTCTTTTCAGGATATGAAAAATCGTCAACAGCGATGATGTAGTTAAAATTCAATTCGTTTAATCGAGCGATTAAACAACTTCCAATAAATCCAGCTGCACCAGTTACAATGATCATAGAAAAGTATTAAAAAACAAATTTACATATATTCTAAATAGCTTTTGTACCTTTGTGAAATATTTGGATTGTCTGCTATTGTTTTCCCAGACATCCTTCACACAAACTGAAAACAATGGTATACGTTATCCGAAAGGAACATTTCAACGCCGCTCATCGCCTATTTAATCCAGCTTGGAGCGAAGAAAAAAATCAAGAAGTTTTTGGACTATGTGCGAATAACAATTGGCATGGGCATAACTTTGAATTAATTGTTACGGTCA